>DUOU01000169.1 GCA_012838685.1 Bacteroidota bacterium
ATTAGAGTTGGTTTTTTAATAATTTTTTGAGTGAACGAAGTAAAGGCTTTGGCCAAACAGACCGTTGTATACGGACTGGGTACCATAGTGCCCAGGTTCCTGAATTATGGCATATTGACATTTATGTATACCCGTATATTCACAAAAGCCGAATATGGGGTGGTTACCGAACTTTATGCCTGGATGGTTTTTCTTTTGATAATTCTTACTTATGGAATGGAAACGGGATTTTTCCGGTTTTCCCAGGATAAGGATAATTACAAAGAGGTCTACAGTACCACTTTATTAAGCCTGTTCGTCACTTCTACTCTTTTTGTTGTACTTGTTTTTTTGTTTATAGATCCGGTTTCTTCCTTTATGCGTTATTCCGATCATCCTGATTATATAAAAATGTTCGCGATGATTGTCGCTATTGACGCTTTTACCGCTATTCCCTACGCCAGATTGAGAAGGGAAAATAGGGCCCTGACCTTTAGTTTGATCAAGATTCTTAACGTTGTCATTACAATTATAGCCGTTTTTTTCCTGTTGTACTGGGGAAAAAACATTTATGAGAGGTCTGATGGTTGGTTCAGGAGGGTCTATAACCCGGACTATGGGGTTGGTTATGTGTTTTTGGCCAACCTGATAGGTAGCGCATCGTCTTTGATGATGCTTCTTCCTTTTATTGTTACTACAAAAATCAGGTTCAACAAGGAAATATGGAAACGAATGATAAATTATTCGTTTCCACTGCTGATAGCGGGTCTTGCCGGTTCAATTAACGAAACTTTGGACAAGATTATTTTGCGACGAATGGTTGGAGAAGAACGGGGTCTGGAAATCGTTGGTGAGTATGGTGCGGGATATAAAATAGCTGTCCTTATGTCGCTGTTTATCCAAATGTTTCGGTTTGCCGCGGAGCCTTTTTTCTTTGAAAGGGCGAAAAAAGAAAGAGCGCGGGAGTCGTATGCCTTTATCATGAAGTATTTTGTTATAGCGATGCTCGTGGTATACCTGGTAATAAATTTATATATCAAAGGCTTTCAATATATCGTTGGTTCTCTTTTCTGGGACTCCATGGTTGTTGTCCCTATTGTTAGCATGGCTTACCTTTTATATGGAATCTACCTGAACCATAGCATCTGGTATAAATTGAACGATTTCACCAGATTTGGAGTCTACATTACCCTTATTGGTGCAACTGTGACTATTTTGATCAATGTTGTTTTTATTCCATACTACGGTTATATGGCTTCTGCTTGGGCCCATGTCGCATCATATTTATCAATGATTATCATGTCGTTTATTTTTGCGGAAAAACGATTCAAGATAGACTATCAGTTTAATAAAATGGTTTCTTATTTTGTGATCGCAATTTTTATGGTTGTTTTTTCAAGGTCGATCAACATTCCCAACATAATTGCCGAAATAGGGATAAATACCCTATTTTTGGCCTTGTTTATTCTGTATGCGCAATACAAGGATAAATTTGTTACAACAATATTTAAAGGAGACAGATAAATGAGAGTGAACTTGGTTAACAAATCGAAACACCCATTGCCTTCTTATTCAACTATTTTGTCTGCAGGTGTTGATTTGAGGGCAAACATTGATAAGGAGATTGTTTTGGAACCCTTGAAAAGAGTGCTGGTTCCAACGGGACTCTTTATACAGCTTCCGGAGGGATATGAGGCTCAAATTAGGCCCAGAAGCGGCTTGGCGATCAAACATGGTGTAACCGTATTGAACACACCGGGCACTATTGATGCGGATTATAGAGGGGAAATTTGTGTGATTTTGGTCAATATTTCGGACGAGACATTTACTGTAAAGGATGGAGAACGCATTTGTCAAATGGTAATCGCCAAACATGAAACTGTCGACTGGGCAGTTGTTGACTCGCTGCAAGAGACGGAACGGGGTGCGGGAGGTTTTGGACATACCGGAAAAATGTGACCTGAAAAACTGTCGAATTGAATATGAAGATAAGGTATTATCTGCTTTATAGTATATTGCTTATTTCGGGCTTTTTTTCTTGTACGAAAAGCCTTGCTCCCGCCATGTTATCAAATAAGAAAAGTGAATTTGATACAGCTACTTTTGATTATATCTATTCTGAGGCGATAAGGTTTAAGTTGCTGGGAAATGATGGGGATGCTATTAATTTGTTCGAAGAGAGCCTTAAAATTAATCCTCAAAGTGATGCTGTATATTTTAATCTGGCACAATTGTTTCTTGCAAAAGGCAATATTCCCCAGGCCAAAAAGTATATTAAATCAGCAATTTCAATAGATGAAAACAACATGTGGTACCTTATGATGCTTTCAAATATTTATTATCAGGAAAATATTATTGACAGTACAATATATGTGTATGAAAAGTTGGTTTCCAAATATCCCGAAAAAATTGATTTTAAAATTTCTTTGGGAGGGCTATACTCTGAAAAATCTGATTTAAAAAAAGCAAATGAAATATTTGAAGAAATTGAAAGTAAATATGGACCAAATGAGTCCACTTCGGCATTGTATGTACAAAATCTTATAAGTACAGGTTCACTCCAAAAGGCTTTGGAAAAGTCCTTGGAACTGGTAAGTCTAAATCCCGATGAGATAATATATAGCGGATTATTGGCCGAAGTTTACAAAGCGCTGGGAGAAAATGAGAAAGCCTTGGACGTTTATACGGACCTGATAGAAAATAACCCTGAAAACCCTAATGTTCAAGTCGCTCTTTTCGATTTTCTTCTTCAGGACAAACGTTTTGATGAACTTTCGGAACTTGTCAATAAAATAATCATCAGTCAGTCGCTTAATTTGGAGACAAAAGTTCTGTTGTTATCCAGTTTAATGGACGATTCAGACTATACGAACATGAAAGGAGAGGAACTTCTGTTATCCTTATTGGTTTTTGAACAACTAACCCCGGGAAACAGTATAACCGTTTTGCTTAGGCCCGATTTATTGTCACGAATGGGGAGAGATGAAGAGGCGATAGGGAATTTTGAGGAGATAATAAAAAATGATCAAAATAATTTTTATGCATGGGAGTCCCTGTTGCTTCTCTATTATAACCACAAAAATTTTGAAATTCTTGAACCAAAAGCGCGGACCTATTCACGTCTGAACAATATGTCTTTTTTGGCAAAAGTTTTATACGCTACAGCGGCATCCTCTAATGAAAATTTTGACACAGCGCTCGAGGAACTTAGAAAAGCATCCATTTTGGCCGGAAACAATAAAGATATGATGATACAGGTTTTATCGCAAAAAGCCGATGTTTATTTTAAGATGGGAGAATTCGAAAACTCGTTTGTAATTTTTGAGGAGGCATTGACTATCCATAACAACGATATATTAATTTTAAATAATTATGCTTATTACCTGGCCGAAAAAGGATTAAATCTTTCATATGCCAATGATATGGCAAAAAAAGTAATTCAACAGGAACCCTTGAATACAACATATCTTGATACCTATGGTTGGGTTTTATATAAGCAAAAGAAATATAGGGCGGCACAAAAGGTTTTTTTGAAGATAATGGAGCTAGAGGATAATCCCGATGCGATATATTATGAACATTTGGGATATGTTTACAAAGCCAGAAAAAAATGCGGTTTAGCTATCGAAGCATGGAAAACGGCCTTGGAATTGGATGGGTCAAATGAAAATCTAAAAGCAGAGATCTTAAAATGCGAAGATTGACAGTACTCATTTGTCTTAGTTATTTTTTAGTCGGTTGTTCAGCGTTGAAAAAACGACCAAACAATGTTTATATTGAGGAAACGAAATCATTTTTTGGGGAAGAACTTGTAAAAAAGAATCTTTTTAAAACAGATTTTGATATCCAAAAAATTGGAATTGAAACTATATCTTCTAACGGGAATCAAAGTTTTCTCGCGAATTTGAAATATCGGGCCAACGGCAATTATTTAATAAGTATAAGATCAAAGGTGGGAATGGAGCTGGCAAGAATCAGTATTAGCGGTGATTCGACCTTTATATATGATAGGATAAACAAGAACTTATATGAAGGCGGTTCCAATGATTTTTTGGGGCAATATGGCTTTAACATGACGGTTCTTCCGATAATTTTTGGAGATATAGTAGTTGAAGGGATAAACAGTAACGCATTGTTTGAATGTAATATGGGAAAAACCTCTATTTCCGGAAAAAGCGGAGATACAGATGTTGAATATATAGTTGATTGTGGACATAAAAGGCCCCAGAAAATATCGATAAAAAATTTTAATACGGGTACATCCATTATAATATTAACCGATTATAAAAACATCGAAGAATTTTATTTTCCTTCAAATGTAAGTATAAAAATAGAGGCTTTTGATTACAGGATAAACATGAAATTTGATAATATTGCTATTGAACCGGGCACGGAAATTATTTTTAATATACCGGAAAATGTTCAAAGAACCCTATTGCATTGAGTGAATGTTGTGGTACACGCAGATTTAATATGAATAAAAAGTTTTATATAATTTTTATTTTTTTGTTTTTTTGTTTTGGATCGAGCAAGGCCCAAACAAGGAGCGAACTTGAATTACAAAGAGAAAAGGCATTTGAAGAGATAGCGTACGTTGATAATATTTTAAAGTTAACCTCACAAGAAAAAGAACAGGGCATCAATGAGTTAAGAGCCTTAGGGAGAAAAGTTAACGTAAGGGAAAGCGTAATAAGCGGGTTAAACGAAGAGATTGACCTGTTGAATTCTAGAATAGAGATAAACAGTCTTGGGATTGAAATGATGGAAATGGATCTAGAGGACTTAAAAGAGGATTATCGAAAAGCCATCATCAGTTCATACAAGGTTATGAAAACCAATCCCTATATTGTTTATATTTTATCCGCGGAGGATTTTAACCAAGGATATAAAAGGGTTAAATATTTACAACAAATAACAAAGTTCAGGAGAAAAGAGTCCGAATTGATTGTTGATTTGAAAAATGAGATCGAAAAAGTTCGCGATATGCTTCAAAGTGATCTGATGGAGGTTTCCCAATTGCGCTCAAGCGAACAATTACAAGCAAATTTATTGAAACAGGAACAAAGCAACCAACAAAAATTAATCAACAATCTTAGCAACAAAGAGACTCAATTGCGCAAGGAGCTTCAGGATAAGCAGGCGTTAGCCAAACAAATAGAACTAGCGATTGAAAAGATGATCGCAGAGGAAAGAGAAAGGAACAGAGGAGATGCGCTCACACCGGAACAGATGTTGATAGGTGAAGATTTTGCCGATAATAAGGGTAGGTTGCCTTGGCCTGTAGAAAGGGGGGTGATAACGAATAAATTCGGGAAGCACCAACATCCTGTTTTTAAGTATTTGACAGAAGACAATATAGGAATCGAGATAACAAGTAACGGAAAAACAGTTGTGAGATCTGTGTTTGCGGGCGAGGTTTCGGCAATAACGACTATAGCCGGATCAAATATGACTGTTATCATCCGTCACGGGAAATATCTGACGGTGTACAATAACCTTGTAAATGTTAGTGTTAAAAAGGGCGATAAATTAGAAACCAAACAAATAATTGGAGAGGTATTTTCTGATCCGACCAACAATAATGTTTCAATTCTTAAATTTATGATTTTCGATACCCAATATCTGGATCCGGAACAGTGGATAGCCAAAAATTAGGGATTTATTTTTCGTATAATGAAACAATTTGTTTATTTTTCGTATAAGAGTTTACATTGAACGGCCATGATTCACAGATATAAGATAAAATCACAAATAGAAAACCTTAGGATTATTGAAAAGGCTGTTGATGAAATAACGGCCAGCAACAATATTAATCAGGATTGTTATGCCAATATTATGGTTTCTGTTATGGAAGCCGTTAATAACGCCATGATTCACGGAAATAAATTAAATCCCCAAAAAAATGTTGAAATTGAGATATTTGTTGCTATTGATTTTCTACAGGTTACCGTAAAAGACGAAGGAACGGGATTCAATCCCCAAAACGTTCCGGATCCTACAAATCCGGAAAACATCCAAAATGTCGATGGTAGGGGGGTTTTTATTATGTCTAAATTATCGGATGAGATCGAATATAACAAGAAAGGAAACACTGTTAAGCTAACTTTCAGGAACATTTTCGCATAACATATACCGTCTATTGTCAAGATAGTATGCCCATTAAAATTTTTTATGATTCTGTCAATTTTCGTTTGCGTCGGTCAATAAACCTAAAAAATTATTTGTTGGACAACATAAAAAGAAAAGGATATCTTTTGGGCGATCTTCGCTATATCTTTGTTACGGATCAAGTTTTATTGGACATCAACAAAGAGTTCATGAAACACAACTATTTCACCGATATAATTACATTCAATTATAACAACAACAAAACCGTAAACGGGGAAATATATATATCAATAGAAACAGTATACAGAAATTCAAAAAAATATGGCGTGTCCTTTAAAAATGAACTATTGAGAGTTATGGTGCACGGTGTTTTGCATTTGATCGGGTACGATGACAAGGATGAAACCGAAAGAAAAAGAATGCGGGGGGAGGAGGATATTTGGATAAAGGGTTATTTGGAAAGGCATGGAAAAATTGATTTTTAAGTATGATATTATTGTGGTAGGGGGCGGACACGCGGGCTGTGAGGCCGCGCATATATCCGCTGTTATGGGGGCAAAAACACTTCTAATAACCATGGATATTACCAAATTGGCTCAAATGTCGTGTAATCCTTCCATGGGGGGAATAGCCAAGGGCCAGATAGTTAGGGAGATAGATGCTTTGGGGGGTCTCAGTGGCCTTGTTACTGACAGCAGTATGCTTCAATTCCGGATGCTCAATAAATCGAAAGGCCCCGCAATGTGGAGCCCAAGGGCCCAATGCGATAGAATGTTGTTTTCTTCGGAATGGAGAAGGAGGCTGGAGAATACCGATAATTTGTATTTGTGGCAAGATGAATGTTCAAAATTGATAATTGAAAAAGAGACCGTAATAGGGGTAGAAACAGTATTTGGCGTTCAATTTTTTTCTAAAGTAGTCATTCTTACGAATGGAACTTTCTTGAATGGGTTGATGCATATAGGATTTAATAATTTCCAGGGAGGCCGATCGGGAGACTCTTCGTCGAGCGGACTTACCAATAACCTGGAAGCTCTTGGGTTTTACGTGGCAAGAATGAAAACAGGTACCAGTGCCAGGTTGGACGGAAGGTTTATAGATTTTTCTAAAATGGATGAAAATAGGGGAGATGAGGGGTCGGGATCGTTTTCATATTTAAATCAAAAATTCACAATAAAGGACCCTATGAACTGTTTTACGGTTCAGACCAACCCGGAAACACATGCTATTTTAAGGGAAGGTTTGGAGTTCAGCCCACTTTTCACCGGAAGGATAAAAGGCAGAGGGCCCAGATATTGTCCCAGTATCGAAGATAAAATCGTAACATTTAAAGACAAAAAATCACACCAACTATTTGTTGAACCCGAAGGCAGGGATACCCACGAATATTATATAAGTGGATTTGCCAGCAGTCTTCCCCTGGATGTGCAATTGAGGGCCTTAAGAACTATGGGGGGGTTGGAGAATGTTGAAATTTACAGGCCGGGTTACGCTATTGAATATGACTTCTTTCAACCAACGCAATTGTATCATTCTTTGGAAACCAAGAAAATCAGGAATCTTTTTTTTGCGGGGCAAATTAATGGAACAACCGGTTATGAGGAGGCAGCAAGCCAGGGGCTGATTGCGGGAATAAACGCTGTATTAAAATTCGACAATAAAGAGTTTATATTAAAAAGGGACGAGTCCTATATTGGCGTTTTGATAGACGACCTTGTTACAAAAGGGGTGGATGAACCCTATAGAATGTTTACTTCAAGAGCCGAATACAGGATTTTGCTTCGACAGGACAATGCCGACACCCGTTTAACGCCCTTTGCTATAAAATTTGGCACGGCAAGTCAAGAACGAATAACAAGACTTAACGAAAAAAACGAATGGATAAAAAGAGTGATCTCCCTGTTAGAAGAAAAGAGTTTTGCCCCAACAGATATAAACCCGTTGTTGGAAAAATGCGGAAGTACTCCAATTGACCAAAAAAACAAAGCAATCAATATAGCCTTACGACCCCAGATATCATTGGGTTTGTTGTTGCCCTATGTTGATAAGGAATTTAACAGCCTCCTTCTATCTAGGGATGATTCTGAAGAGGTTATCGAGGCGGCAGAAATTATTATTAAATATGATGGCTACATACAAAGGGAGAGACTTGTAGCGGATAAAATTAAAAGGTTGGAGAATTTAACCATTCCGGATGATATAGCTTATGAAAAACTTTTATCCATTTCAACCGAAGGGAGGCAAAAGTTGGCCAAGATAAAGCCCAGAAATATTGGCCAGGCAAGCAGAATACTTGGAGTCTCTCCATCCGACATCAATGCGTTATTGATGTGTATGGGCAGATAGTTGTTCCACGTGGAACAAAAATATTTTATTTTTAAAATAATATTGATTGATACGCTTATGGTGTTCCATCATGTTCCTTGAATTAAAAAAGCAAAAAAATGATAATTAAATCAAATCTTATTGACACTTTGTCGCGGACGGTCTATCCTTCATTGGTTGAGGTGCGAAATGGCAAGATTTTTAGAATTTCTGTTGATAATGGTTCTTACGGTACCTATTTGTTGCCAGGTTTGATAGACTCGCACATTCATATTGAAAGTTCAATGTGTACACCCGGGGCGTTTGCCGTTGCGGCTGTTTCACGTGGAACAACTTCGGTTATCTCTGATCCCCATGAAATAGGTAATGTTTTGGGGATAAAAGGTGTGGAATTTATGATAGATGATTCTAAAAATGTTCCATTGAAATTCTTTTTTGGAGCCCCTTCGTGTGTCCCCGCAACAGATTATGAGACCTCAGGGGCATCAATAGATGCGGAGGATATCAAATGTTTACTGGAAAAACCGGAAATAAAATATCTTTCAGAATTGATGAATTTTCCCGGAGTGATAAATAATAATCGGGAGGTTTGGGAGAAAATAGATATTGCCCATAAAGCAGGAAAGCCAATAGATGGACATGCTCCGGGACTTAAAGGGGAGGATTTGAGGAAGTATGTCACCGCCGGGATATCGACAGATCATGAATGCAGTACCCTGGAAGAGGCTGAAGAGAAAATATCCCTAGGAATGAAAATCCAGATTAGAGAGGGAAGCGCCGCGAGGAATTTTGATGCTTTGAAAACATTGCTAAGAAAATATCCAACAAAAGTAATGTTGTGCAGTGATGATCTTCATCCTGAGATGTTGGTAAAGGGGCATATCAACCTTTTAGTAGCAAGGTTGGTTTCAGAGGGGTTTGATCTATTTGACACTATTAAAAGTTGCACATATAATCCGGCCCTTCATTATGGGTTAAATACCGGTATTATCAAACCCGGAATGCCGGCAGATTTTATAATTGTAGATGACCCCGGAAAAATGAACGTTTTGGAGACATATATAGAGGGGGAGAAGGTGTTTGACAGAGGAAAGGTTCTGTTTGAATATGGGGGAGCCTCTCCAGCAAATAGATTCAATAGTTCCAAGTTGTCCGAAGAGGATATCAAGACAGTCGCTTTAACCGACAAACTGAGAGTAATAAGAGCGTTTAATGGACAGTTATATACCGGGGAGGAGATAGATTCCACTATTTTGGGAGAAGAGGTAAAGCCAAATACAAGTGTAGATTTATTGAAAATCGTTGTAAAGGATCGTTATAAAAACTCAGCCCCAAGCGTAGGTTATATAAGGGGTTTTGGATTGAAAAACGGAGCGTTTGCCTCTTCGGTTTCACATGATAGCCATAATATCGTTTGTATTGGAACAAATGACGAAGATATTGTTGCCGCCATTAATTCAATAGTTGAAATGAAAGGAGGCTTGGCATTCGCCAATGGGAAAGAGATAAATTCCTTGCCCTTGTCAATTGGGGGAATAATGTCAGATCGCCCTGTGGCGGAAGTCGCCGAAAAATATCAAAAAATTTCAGATAGAGTCAAAGCTTGTGGGTGGGAAATGGACGCTCCTTTTATGTCTTTATCGTTTATGGCCCTGCTTGTAATACCGGAACTTAAAATAAGTGATAAGGGGTTGTTTAAATTAAGTTCGTTTAGCTGCGTGCCTTTATTCCAATAACCATATCAGTTTTTATTTGAAAATCTTTTTACTGACAGGGTCGCAAAATAGACAGATAATCGCGCAAACAGCTATACCCAAAATATTCGCGAGGAAGTCGGCAATACTTCCTGATCTAAAGTCGGTTAAAAAAAACTGCGATAATTCCATTATGCCCCCAAAAATAACAGGAACCACGCTTAATAATAAAAGCCTGCTTCTCGTTAAAGAAAATCTTGATTCATATACAATTACAGCCATAAACAAAAAATAAACACCGGCATGTATTATTTTATCGGCATGCATCAGTGACCTAGAAATATCAGGCATTTTGCGCGGATTGACCAAACTTACTATTGTTATGAAAATAGCGGTAAGAATAGACAGATGGTATTTTTTTATAAAGTTCATTGCCAAAAAAACAGGGTTTATAAATCCATAAATAAAAGAAAAAGAGATTATCTATAGGCGAACACAAATATAACCTTTCGGAACAAAATAGATCGGTTTATATTTAATAAATGTCAACAGCCTGGCCATTAATGGTTTAAGTACCTCGAATCCTCACTTTTCATATAAGTTCCCAAAATATGGCAAAACCATCGGTAACCACGCAAAGAAACTGTTATTGGAACTGCGGCTGGAGGTGTTTTAAGGCCGTTTCCGCCAACTTTGTGAATTTTCGCCATAACCTGCCTGGTTGTGAAATCAACGGGCCAGAAGCAATATAAAAGGGAATAGAGCTGTTTTTTCGAGGGGGGTGAAGTGCCGCATAGGATCATCGGGAACCAAGTTAACATTTTTTGATGGTTATTTGGCGCGATACGAAGAAAAAGAATGGGGCCAAATATGGAAGAGCCGCTAACCCCAAACTTACGCTGGTTTTATCGGCCATATATTTTGGTTTCCGTGGATGTCCGCCGCATAAAAATGAAAGAAAAACAGGTGTTATTAAGGATCAACTGAGTATCTTTATATTTTCTATTTGTTATGGCGGGTTTATATGTACATATTCCATATTGTAAAAGGATTTGTAATTATTGCGATTTTTATCGGGTAGTATCATCTGGTTCCCCCAAAAAGTACATTGAATCTGTAATCTCTGAATCAAAATTACGGAAAGGTTATATAGGGGACGCGAAAATAAATACGGTCTACATAGGAGGAGGCACTCCTTCCACTTTATCCATCAAGGAGTTGTCGTTGTTGTTAGAGTCTTTAAGAGACGTATATCAGTGGGATAAAGAGGTTGAATTTACCTTGGAGGTAAACCCTGACGATATTACCGAAATTTATTTGAGGAGCATAAAAGATTTGGGAATCAATAGGATCAGCATTGGAATCCAATCCTGGTCCGACAGGATCCTGAAAACGATGAACAGGAGGCACAACTCCCTGCAGGCAGAAAAGGCTATTAATTATATTTTGGATGCGGAATTCAAAAATATTTCGGTAGACCTGATATATGGAGTGCCCGGCCTTACAATGGAGGAGTGGGAAGAGACGTTGAGAAGGACCGTAGTTTTTGATATACAACACCTTTCAGTTTATCATCTTACAATTGAACCGGATACGGTATTCGGAAAGATGAAAAAACAGGGCTTATTGGATGAGATTGAGGAGGAATATAGCGTGGCTCAGTATAATTTGCTTTTAGAGATTACTGAAGGGGCAGGTTTTATTAATTATGAAATTTCAAATTTTGGGAAAGAGGGCTTTTTTTCGAAACACAATACAAGTTATTGGCAGCAAATTCCCTATATTGGATTGGGACCATCGGCCCATTCTTTTAACGGCTATTCTAGACAGTGGAACGAAAGCGATGTGGACAAATATATTGAAGAAATAGATAACGGGAGACTGCCTTATGAAAAAGAGGAACTCGACGAAAAAGTCAGATTTAATGAATATGTAATGACCTCTTTAAGGACAATGTGGGGAATAGACCTGGATAAAATTGAGGAAAAGTTTGGGAAAGAGATACTCGATTACACCAAAAACCTGGCAAAAAAATATGTTGAATACGGAATGATGTTGGAAAAAAAGGGGAATCTGTCACTAACAAAACAGGCAATAATGGTATCTGATAACATTATTGCCGAATTTATGCTGACATGATTTTGGTTGATTGAAAACATTTAAAAAAGTTAAAACGGATGAGTATGGATTTTTTGATAATTGGAGTAATAGTTGTAAGTGTGGCAATTTGGCTGATCTTATATTTATTTTTTAAACAAGACAGTGTATCAAAAAGGAAGCATGAGGAGGTTTTACGGACATTGAACGAAACTATGAACTCTTTGGCGGTTGAAAATGAAAGGGTTAAAATCTTGACAGAAACTCTATCCCAAAAAGAAACTGAAACAAAAGAACAACTTGCCGAGGTTGTGGAAATGAAAGCGAAAATTGCCGCTAAAAGCGCGGAACTGGAGGGATTTGGTTTAAGATATAATGAGGTAACGGAAGAGATAAAGAGATCCAAAAAAGATAACGAAGAGTTATTGTCCCAAAACAAACAGCTTGAAAAAGAGTTGTCACTCGCAAATGCCGCATTGGAAACGCAGAAAAGAGAAATAGAGACATTGCGAAAACAGTTTACCGCTGAATTCGAGATAATAGCGAACAAAATATTGGACGAAAAGTCGGAGAAATTCACCAAGCTCAACAAGGAAAACTTAGCGAACATACTCAATCCTCTGGGAGACAATATCGAACTTTTCAAAAAGAAGATACAAGAGGTTTATGATACCGAAGCAAAAGAACGCTTCTCCCTGGGAAAGGAGGTGGCAAGACTTGTTGAATTAAACCAAAAGATCAGTGAGGAGGCGAACAACCTCACAAATGCGTTGAAAGGCAACTCAAAAATACAAGGAGACTGGGGGCAGATGATCCTTGAAAATATTTTGGAGCAATCAGGTCTGGTAAAGGGAGTTGGCTACTCTGTACAGGAGTTTCTAAAAGATGATGACGGCAACTATTTGAAAAATGAGGAAGGAAACAAGATGCAGCCAGATGTGATAATCAATTATCCGGACAACCGTAAGGTGATCATTGATTCCAAGGTCTCATTGACTGCCTATACCAGGTATAATGAATCAACGGATGAAAATGACCGAAAAATCGCTTTGGACGAACATCTCAGGTCGGTTAAAAAACATATTGACGAGTTGAGCAGGAAAAATTATGCCGACTTCGCCCCATCTCTCGATTTTGTGATGATGTTTGTTCCGAACGAACCCGCCTTTCTCCTGGCTCTTAAGAGTGATAATGAATTATGGAGTTATGCCTACAACAAAAGAGTTCTATTGATTAGCCCAACTAATCTGATAGCGATATTGAAGATGATAGCGGATCTTTGGAAGCGGGAATTACAAAACCGTAACGCACAGGAAATAGCCGATAGGGGAGCAGCTTTATACGAGAAATTCGCCAACTTCGTAGAAAATTTTTCAGATATCGGAACAACCCTGGACAGGGCGAAGAAAAGCTATAATACAGCCTTTAACCAGTTGACCCAAGGTCGCGGGAACTTGATACGTCAAGCGGAAATGCTTAAAGAACTTGGGATAAAGACCAAAAAAAGTCTTCCATCAAATATGTTGACCGAATCGTTTGACGATCAAGAATGAACCCTATTTGAGCATGAAAGAAGAGGTGCCGATCAAATTGCCTTCAAGGTATAATTCTACACTGTAGTTTCCTTCAACAAAGTCACCCGTATTTTCAAGATAAATACACATTTCAAGATCTTGGTTCATATATTCCGCCATCCTGCTGGCAGAATAGATAAGTTTGTCTCCATTAAAATCGAAAAGATTATCGGAACTTGTGGAAATAACGAGAGCATCAGGTCTTATTACCCTGAGAAAAACCTCCTTTTCTCCAGCCGAGGCAATGGGATTTTCACGTAACGTGAAACAAACCCTGACAATGTTCAATAAGTTCAATTTAGATGTCTCTTTGTTCTTTCTGTTTAAAGCAACGGGAACAATGTTCTTTGCTTGTATTACGGAAGCGACTTCAACTTGGGCATTAAGTTCCGCTCTCACCCTTTCAAGTTCTTCGTTCGTATCCTGGACTCTTGAAAAATCCCGTTTAATCTGTTGGTTCTCGGCGACCAGCATCTGATTGCGGGTATTTAAGGAGTCTATCTGAACGATATAACTTTTCATAATATCTCTCATGGTTGTTATCTCGCTTCTATATCTTCTGATAAGTTCAGCGTTGGAAGCGTTTATCGACAACAACTGAACAATACGTTCTTTTTCTTTGGCGAGATTGGCGTTGAGAGTATCATTATTTGATTTGAGGGTGTCGTAACCAAATGCTAATTTTCTTAATTCATTGGCGAGAGAGTCTTTTTCTTCGGTAAGAATTTGTTCCATCTCCACCATATTGCTTTTTTGCGTGAAATACATGAATACCATAAAGAGAAGCACGACCGCGAGTATGATGCTAACAGCTATCATTCCAACAGGCAGTTCTTTTTTTGTTTCGTTCACTTCGGGTAAGTTGTTTTCAGTATCGCCCATAACATTGATTTTAACAAAGATAAAGTACCGCAAAAGTAATAATATATGTCAAACAAAAAATTTAGATTCGTCACAAAAAATTATTATTATTACAACTGAAAAAACAATAATTTATTATTAGATAAAATGAGTGGATTTTTTGGTGTGGTATCAAAAACCAAGTGTGTGGAAGATGTTTTTTATGGGACTGATTATCATTCCCATTTGGGCACAAAAAGAGCGGGAATGGTATTTGATGTGCCCGGAAAGGGGTTCAGGAGATCAATCCACAGCCTGGAGAACGCCTATTTCAGAAACAGCTTTGAAAGCAATCTTCCCGATTTTGATGGGAATGTTGGAATGGGGGTAATAAGCGATACAGATCCGCAACCTCTTATTATTAATTCACACCTGGGAATGTTTTCCATTGTAACCGTTTGCCGTTTGAACAATATTGTGGAGCTGGGGAAAAAGTTTCTCGCGCAAAAAGTCCATTTTATGGAAAATTTTGAAGGAAGCATCAATCCAACGGAAATCATAGCGAACCTTATTTGTGAAAAAGACGATTTTGTTTCGGGAATAGAAAATGTATACAACAATATCAAAGGATCGTGCTCGTTACTGATACTCATAAACGGCTCAATAATTGCCGCGCGCGATAAATTGGGCCGCACCCCGATAGTTATAGGAAAAAAGGAGGGCGCCTATGCCGTGGCTTCTGAATCGTGTTCCTTTCCAAATACCGGGTATGGGATAGATTATTTTGTTGGACCGGGGGAGATAGTCCATATAAAAGAGGATGGTTATACACAATTGAGAAAACCAAACAAACAGATGCAATTATGTTCTTTCCTCTATGTCTATTTTGGTTATCCCAACTCTTCTTATGAAGGTATTAATGTTGAGGAAACAAGATATAGATGCGGAGCTTGTTTGGCGAAAAAGGATTCCTTGCAAGCTGATTCCTGCTCAGGAATCCCTGATTCCGGGGTAGGTCACGCATATGGCTATTGCAGCGAAAAAAAAATACCCTACAAAAGGGTTTATTGTAAATACACACCCACTTGGCCGAGAAGTTTTATGCCGCAGAACCAGTTACATAGGGATCTGGTTGCCAGGATGAAACTTATACCAAACAAGGTTTTTATTGAAGGAGAAAAGATGGCTTTGCTGGACGATAGCATTGTGAGGGGAACACAGTTGAGAGATAATACCAGGGATCTCCGGGAGTCAGGTGCGGGCGAGATTCATATGCGAATCGCGTGTCCGCCTTTATTGTTTCCGTGTGAGTTCCTCAATTTTTCCCAATCACGCACGCCTCTTGAATTGATAGGAAGAAGGGTTATTGGAGAACTGGAGGGGGATGATACCAAATATCTGGAGGATTATTCGAATCCTGATTCACCAAGGTACAAGAAGATGGTTCAGGTTATCGCCGAGAAACTAGGCCTTGATTCACTGATATACCAACGACTGGACGATTTGGTAAAGGCTATCGGATTGCCAAAAGAGAAGTTGTGTACCCATTGCTGGGATGGATCAAGTTATTCTTGATGTTATTTGTTGCGACGGGCATACCGGAAAAACAATTAAAAGTATCAATATATGAGAGATACGCATGAACCTCAAAATCAATGAAACAATGAAATATATAGGGGCGCATGTAAGTGCGGCCGGTGGAGTCCAAAACGCACCGGAAAACGCAAAAAATATCGGAGCGAAGGCCTTTGCCTTGTTCACAAAAAATCAACGACAATGGTTCAGTGAACCACTTACTTCGGCATCGATCGACCTTTTTAGGAAAAGATGCGAAGATTATGGGTACAAACCATTTCAAATTTTACCGCACAATAGTTATCTGACCAACCTTGGCAATCCCGATAAAGAGGGGCTCAAAAAGTCTCGGGAGTCATTTATTGATGAGATGAGAAGGTGCGAGTTGCTGGGACTCGACAGACTGAATTTTCATCCGGGAAGCCACTTAAACAAGATAGAACCCGAAGATTGTCTGAAACTGATAGCAGAGTCGATAAACATAGCTTTGGAAAAAACAACAGGAGTTACCGCCGTAATAGAAAATACAGCCGGACAAGGGACGAATCTCGGACATAAGTTTGAACAGATTCGTACAATAATTGATAATGTTGAGGATAAAAGCAGGGTTGGAGTATGTATTGATACCTGCCATTCATATGCGGCGGGATACGAGATTAAAACGGCGGAAGGATTTGTACGAACGTTCAAACATTTTGAGGATATCATAGGCATTAAATATCTCAAAGGAATGCATTTAAACGACACAAAAAAGGATTTTGGGACTCGGGTCGATCGCCATGAGGTGTTGGGAAAAGGATTTTTGGGGGTAGATGTTTTCTCAATGATAATGAATGACGCGAGATTTGATAATATGCCTTTAATACTGGAGACACCCGATGAGTCCCTTTGGGCTTCAGAGATTAAATGGTTATACTCTTTGGAAAAAGAGGGTTAATACCTGTCCAAAACCTCACGGGCGGCTTCAGCTCCCGCCTTTATAATCATACTGGCCTCGTAGAATTCCAGGATGTTATATGAATCGATAGGCATCCTGATCAGGATATCGGGTTTGTACATCTCTATGGACTGTTCCGCTATCTTTTGGTACATTATGGTAACAGATTCTGTAAGGAGGTTGAGATAATTAATCTGATGTTTTTTCTTGCTAGGCTTATATAATTTGAATTTTCTCAGTTTATTGAGAACTTTTAGTTCATTTTCCTCAAGAGTACTTTCGATCACCTTCGGATATTTTTTGGTGACGGGAATATTGGCGCTGACATCTACAGCGACAAGAATATCGCCATCCATGCGTTTTACCCGGTTAAGCGGAAGATGGTTGGTTATTCCCCCATCAACGAGCAACATATCATCCAACACAAAAGGTTGAAAAAGAGGGGGAAGAGAGATAGAGGCTCTTATAGCATCGAAGAGTTTACCGGAATCCAATACCACCTCTTTTCTCGTTTTCAGGTCGGTAGCGATCGCGCAATAGGGTATCTTACACTTCGCGATATCTATGTTTGGCACCAGATTTTGTAGTTCTTCCAGCACCTTGTTGCCTTTTAGAATACCATTCTTGCTGAACGAAAAATCCATAAGGCTAAAAAGCAGGGATTTGTCGAAAATTGTGATCCAATCTTTGAATATTTTCATCTCTCCGGCAGCATATACACCACCAATTAGAGCCCCCATGGAGATACCGGCTACAGATGTTATTTCAAACCCTCTTTTTTCCAGCTCTTCAATAACCCCTATATGCGCGATGCCCCTGGCGCCACCACCCGATAAAACCAAAGCCACCTTCTTTTTCGTCATTTCTTAAAAATTTTAAACTCACTATTTCCATATATATCACTTGGCTCACAAGCTTGTATGAATAGAAGGACCAAATTAATAAGAAATTTTGAAAAGCGATTATGAATGTTCGCACGATCTTTTTATGTCGCCATTAAAATCCTTTTTTTGGAGTGAGCAGGAAAATAGCTATGCGTTATACCATGCCAATAGTGTTTTATTCCAGCATAAATTCCCTTACTTTCGTTTTTTCGTTTCCCTTTTCAAAAAAGAATTTTTCTTCCCCAAATGCGGGCTCCAACTGGTCAAACCAAGTTGCTTTCGGATCATACTTCGCGAAAAACGGGATATTTACCCAATTCGCGTCTCGTCCTTGTAAAAATCGGAGTACATATACTTTTTCGCCTTTCACCTCTTGGACCCCAAGCACTTGAATTTTGCCCGGCTCACAACTCATGCTTGGACCCCTTACGGTCCTGCAAACTCCACTGACCTGTCTGTAGGCCTTTCGGAAAACATTCCAACATTTATCTAACGGAAGTTCAAAGTACCGCTTTGAACCGGTATCGCGCGCCACAAACATATAGTAAGGAATACATCCCAAATCTACCTGCTTTCTCCACATTTCAGCCCATATTTCGGGTTTATCGTTGATGTTTTTCAGTAAGGGGGATTGCGTGCGGATTTGCGCTCCCGTGGTCCGTATTTTTTTGATCGCCTCCTGAACCGCGAAAGTTTTCAGTTCCGTGGGATGGCTGAAGTGAGCCTGGATAGCCAGATTTTTGCCCTTCTTGACCACCCGCTCAAACAATTTGAGCAGTTCCTCGCTATCTTTATCTTTTGTAAACCTATATGGCCAATAACTCAGCGCCTTTGTTCCTATTCGGATAGTATGAATATTCTTTAATTCAGGCTCTAAAAGAGCATTTATGTATGTTGAAAGTATACGAGTGTTCATGGTCATAGGATCGCCTCCCGTAAAGAGCACATCAGTTACTTTATTGTTCCGGAGTAAATATTGCGATAGAAGGTTTATCTCGTTCATCGCGAACCTCAAGTTGGACATTCCGCTAAATTGTGGCCATCTGAAACAAAACGAACAGTAAGCATGGCAAGTTTGCCCCTGGCTGGGAAAAAACAAGACTGTCTCGGCATATTTATGCTGAACACCCTTTAATTTGATATTGTTCATTTCCGGCACATTGTGCTCCTGTCCGGCCGGATTTGGATTCAGTTTCATACGGATTTCGTGTACCTTTTTATCCAGGGTCGCTTTATCCGCACCTTGATCCAGCAGTCTCTTTATCGTGTTGTAATGTTTTTTTTCGAGCATTTCTCTTCTCGGAAATGTGAGCGTGAACATAGGGTCACTGTCTATTCGCGTCCAGTCTATAAGTTCTTCCGTAACATAGTTGTTTGTCTTGAAAGGAAGCACGCGTCCAACAACTTCGATAGCCTCGATCATCTCATCGGAAAGGTTCTCGATTTGCGGAATGGTTTTATAGTTGCGTAATGTGTATGTTTTGAGTTTATATGTCATATTTATTATTTTTTAAATTATAAAACAATATAATTGTTCTGTTGTGGCGAATTCAATCGTAAAAAACTTATTTTTAGTGACTTACGGCGGAGCAGAGAAAGGAATATGGAAGCTTGTTCGCCTCATAATTTGCCCTAAAGTAAAAAAAACAGGATAAAACGCAAAAGCATTTTAATGTTTTTTTCAGTGATTATTGGCTATTATTACTGTAAACATATTACGTAATTGACGGAAATCAGGGTTGGAAAAAAATGAGTTCGGCCCTGTTTTTTTTCTGTCAACATGGGTCAAATATACTTAATAATGCGCATAAATTTCTTGTTATCAGATATGTAGGTCCCATAAAGGAAAGCCGATTTCGCCCACTTTTTTGGGCAAGGTACCGTTAAGAAGGGGCATAAATCCCCGGTACTATCCTTGTTTCCGCGACTTTTGATGGTTTTACGGAAATGTTGTTATCCCTGGGCTAAAGCTTTATCTCCAGGTTGAGAAAAAAGGAACAAACAAAATATTTGGAAATATCCGATG
>DUOU01000170.1 GCA_012838685.1 Bacteroidota bacterium
ACCCTTATATGTTCATAATTCCAGACATTTGTGTACACGTGCATGGCCAAGTAAATTCTTGTTCCACGCCCCTAAAACAAAATAAAAATCATTAAACCTATGAAAAAACAGATTACAACGCTGTTATTGTTGTTCGCTGTCTGTTTAACCATAAATGGACAGGTAACCGACAAAGAAAAAGTATTGAGAGCCCAGGTGGCCGACACGTTACAGGGATGGAAAACGGGGGGAGACCTCATTCTAAACCTGGCCCAGACATCATTGACAAATTGGGCATCGGGAGGCGAGAATTCAGTAGCGGTAAACGGACTGGTAAATATTTTCGCCAACTATAAGAAAGATAAGACCGCATGGGACAATACTCTCAATATTGGGTACGGGTTATTACGACAGGGAGAAGAGACAGGCTTCAAAAAAACCGACGATAAATTCGATTTTCTATCCAAGTATGGAAGAAAAGTCACGGAGAGCCTCTATTACGCCGCTTTGATCAACTTCAGAACCCAGTTGACAGAGGGTAAAAATTACACGACCAACCCCCATACCAAAATATCTAACAGGTTCGCGCCCGCTTATCTCACAATAGCTGTCGGTATGGATTACAAGCCAAACAGTTATTTCAGCGCGTTTGTCGCCCCCGTGACCGGTAAGATGACATTTGTGACCGACGCCGACCTCTCCGCTGCCGGAGCTTTTGGCGTTACTCCCGGTGAAAAAAGCAAAAGTGAATTTGGAGGATATATCAGGGTAATTTATTCCAAAAACGATTTTACCAGTGAATTCATGAAAAATATCGGTTTCACGACCAAAATAGACCTCTTTTCCAATTATCTCGACAAACCCCAGAACATCGATGTCAACTGGGAGACACTGCTTACCATGAAGGTCAATAAATATATTTCGATGAGTTTGAACACCAATTTGATATACGACGATGACATCAATATAGCAAAAGATACCGACAACGACGGACTAATTGACGAAAACGGTCCCAGGGTCCAGTTCAAGGAGATATTCGGAGTCGGGTTTTCCTACAAATTTTAACCTAACATAACTTATCATGAGCAAGATTATTGATGAATTCAAAGCGTTCGCCATCAAGGGCAACATGATCGACATGGCTGTCGGTATCATCATAGGTTCGGCCTTCGGCAAAATTGTCTCCTCATTCGTTAGCGACGTTATTATGCCACCTTTGGGCGTGCTTATCGGAGGCGTGGATTTCACCAACCTTAAGGTTGTTATCAAAAAGGCAGTGGATGATGCTCCCGCCGTGACACTCAACTACGGTTCTTTTATCCAGGTGTGCGTTGACTTTCTTATCATAGCCTGGGTAATCTTCATTTTTGTAAAGGGGTTGAACTCCATAAAGAGGAAAGAGGAGGCCGCCGCTGCTCCTTCCGCTCCACCTGCCCCTTCCAAGGAAGAGTTGTTGCTTACCGAAATCCGCGACCTGTTAAAGAAACAGACGGAGAAATAGCTTTACACTCCATAAAAATTATAGAGGCGGCCACACATCGCGGCCGCCTCTATCGTTATATTTTAATCTGTTTTATAATCCCTGCCTTCTAGATATAAAGATTACGGACCGCT
>DUOU01000171.1 GCA_012838685.1 Bacteroidota bacterium
ATTGGCGCTTTCCGGGCTGGCCGCGTCCTTTCCTATGATGAACCTCTCCGCTGCCTTCGGATCTTTGGTAGGTTCAGGTGCCGCAACATTGACCTCAATATGCCTGGGGCAGAAAAATTACGATAGAGCTCTCAAGGTATTTGGCAATGTAATCCTATTGAACCTTATTGTCGGGGTAGTGTTTATGGCGGTACTCCTGATATTTCTTGAACCGACTCTCTATTTTTTTGGGGCAAGTGACGCTACCATAGGCTACGCCAGCGATTATATGAGGATAATTTTGTTAGGAAACGTGGTTACGCATATGTATCACGGTCTTAACGCCATTTTGCGTTCCTCAGGGCATCCGCAACTGGCAATGAACGCCACTATCGCGTCAGTGATAATAAACGCTATACTCGACCCGATATTCATTTTTGGCTTGAAAATGGGCATAAAAGGGGCCGCCATAGCCACGGTTATAGCCCAAATAGTCGCTCTACTGTTCCAGATTTGGAAATTTAGCGACAAAGATGAGCTCCTCCATTTTCGCAGAGGTATATACAAACTCAACAAGAGAATAGTTATCGATATATTTTCGATAGGCTTATCCCCCTTTTTGATAAATCTTGCGGCATGTTTGGTTGTAATACTTATCAATTATGGGTTGAAGAACCATGGAGGCGATCTGGCAATAGGAGCTTATGGTATCATAAACAGGTTCTCTTTTTTGTTCCTTATGACAGTATTCGGTCTAAACCAGGGAATGCAACCAATAGCGGGTTATAATTTTGGAGCTAAACGGAACGACAGGGTTCTGGAGGTTCTGAAAAAGACAATAATCGCCGCAACGCTCGTCACCACGGCCGGATTTTGTTGTGGAGAGTTGTTTCCCCGTACAGTGGTATCGATCTTCACTTCCGATGAAGAACTTATAAATATTGCTTCGGAGGGGTTGCGGATTGTCGTTCTGTTTTTTCCGATAGTTGGGTTTCAAATAGTTTCCGGTACCTTTTTCCAGAGCATTGGAAAGGTTAAGAGGGCAATATTCTTGTCATTGACCCGCCAGGTACTTTTTCTGATCCCCCTGCTTCTAATACTTCCGAATATTTTTGGAACCAAAGGTGTCTGGTGGAGCATAGCCATGGCCGATTTTTCCTCAAGTATAGTTGCTTTGATATTGTTAATAGGCCAAATACGGTTACTTTTGAAAGATAAAACAGAGCAAAAACCGGAAAACTTTGAATGTACTGTAGAGCTTAAAAATGTCAGCAATGGATAACTCTAAGGTAATTTGTTTTGGCCGGCAATTAGGTTCCGGTGGCAGGGAAATTGCCGAGAAACTGGCAAAAAAGTTGGATCTGCCATTATATGATAAGGAGATTCTCGCTCTGGCGGCAAAGAACACCGGCCTTGGCAGGGAACTCTTTGAAAATGCCGATGAAAAGGCCTCCCCCAACATATTTGTGGGCTTTGCCAGATCATATCCAATAGTTAACGAGAGTCTGATTATGCAGGAAAGTCCCTTGAGCAATAACGCGCTTTTCAAGTTTCAATGCGAAGTTATAACCCAGATCGCTTCCAAGGGGTCGGCGGTGTTTGTAGGCAGGTGCGCCGATTTTATTCTACGCGACCATCCGGGTCTGTTCTCGGTTTTTATCTGCGGCAACAATAAGGACAGGATAGAGAGACTCTGTAGGTTGCGGGGAATATCAATGGAGGAGGCGATAAAGACAATCAAGAAGATCGATAAGCAGAGATCGACCTATTATAAGTATTATACCGATAAAACGTGGGGGGAGGCGTCATCGTACAATGTTTGCATCAACTCCTCCGTTTTGGGTATCGACGGAACTGTAGATGCGATACTATGGCTGCTTGAAAAAAAAGAAGCCTCCAAATAGATTAAATAAATCTTTTGAACCGTTCCAGTTTTTTCTTGTAAGGGGGGTATTTTAACTTTATATCTATGGAGAAGGAGGAGCGGACAACCGACTTATGGTGCGAGAAGGTATCAAAACCGTATTTCCCATGGTATAGTCCCATCCCACTGTTCCCCACCCCCCCAAACGGAAGCCTATGGTTCGCGACATGAATCAAAGTGTCGTTTATGCATGCCCCTCCCGAGGAGGTCTCACGGAGCACTTTTGCCGACTTTTTCCTGTCATTTGTGAAATAATATAGAGCCAGTGGTTTTTCCCTCGATTTGATGAAAGTTATGACGTCATCAATATTATAGAAGGTCTTTAAGGGCAATATTGGACCGAAAATCTCTTCGGTCATCACCTGTGAATCGTCGGCCATATCGGTGATAATTGTAGGTTCGAGATATCGGGCCGATATATCATATTTTCCACCCAGTACCAAGTCTCCCTCTTCAATGTACCCAACAAGTCTCTCCATGGCTTTTTCGGATATAATCCTGGGGTAGTCGGCTGATTTTTGTGGGTCCTCCCCGTACATCTCCCTGATCGCCTTTTCCATCTCGGCCACAAAACTCTCTTTAATCTCCTCGTGAACCATCAGATAGTCGGGCGCTATACATGTTTGCCCGGCATTTATCCCCTTGCCCCATACTATTCTACGGGCGGCAATGGCCAAATCGGCGTCCGAATCTATTATACAGGGAGATTTGCCCCCCAGTTCCAGTGTAACCGGTGTGAGGTTTTTGGCCGCCGCCTCCATAATGACTTTTCCTTTTGATGGACTTCCCGTGAAGAAAATATAGTCATACCTCTCATCCAATAAAGAATCTCCCGCGACAGGGTCACCGCAAAAAAAGGAGACATATTCCGCTGGAAAACATTTTTTGATAATCTCTTCGACAACTTTATTCGTAGAGGGCACTTTTCGGGAACTTTTGAGAAAAACGCAGTTTCCCGCACTAATAGCGGAAATAAGAGGTATAAAGGTCAATTGAAATGGATAATTCCAGGGAGCTATTATCAGTACGACACCATAAGGTTCCTTGAGTATCCTGCTGGATGATGGCCAGAAAATAAAGGGTGTTGGCTTGTATTTGGGTCGGGCCCATCTTTTCAGATTTTTGATATAGACATCTATTTCCCTTAAAACCAGGCTTACCTCTGTTGTATATGCTTCAAAATTTGATTTATGGAGGTCCGCTTCAAGGGCATCAAAGATATGTTTCTCATGTTCACGTATAAGTTGTCCCAACTTTTTAAGGTAATCTATCCTAAAATCAACATCTTTTGTCTTGTTGGTTCCAAAGAACTCTCTCATGGAGGCGACCCGTTTTTTAATATCTTCTGTAGTCATTGCCTTTACATTTGCCGTAAAATACTAAATAATGTGATATGGCTTTTATCTGTTTCGTCTGTTTTTCCTTGGTATCGGTGATGGAGTTGACATTTTGTGAGGGTTTACCGGAACTTTTTTTTCACCATGTTTTATTCGTTTAATGTGTTTTCTAATATCGTCTTAAATTCGTTTTCGTTGTTGTAATTGTAGAATGGAACAGCTGTAATTAAATAAGCATCCGTATGTATTTTAATTGTCTTTTGTTTGGTTCTGATTTCATTTAAAAAGTCTTCTTTCCATTTGTCGTGTCCTTTTAAATGTTCTCCTTTTGGCTCAATAAAAACTTGAAAAGTCATCTGTTCTCCACCACGTTGTTTGCAGAATAATAAAAAGTCAGGTTCAAAAGCTCGTCCCAGTTTGTCGAAGATTTTAATTTCTCTTTCGTTTCGGATTAGGTAAATGTTCTCAAACTTTTGATTA
>DUOU01000172.1 GCA_012838685.1 Bacteroidota bacterium
AAAATCTCCTCGATGGTATTGGCGTTGCGCCGCAAGGTGAGCATAAAGGTGCGTCAGCCGCTGGCCAAGATAATGATACCTATACCCGACAACTCTTTTAAAGCGAAGTTCGAGGCGGTGAAAAACCTCGTACTTGCCGAGGTAAACGTCAAGGATGTGGAGTATATCGATGACTCATCGTCGTTGGTGGTCAAAAAGGCGAAACCCAACTTCAAAACTCTCGGTCCCCGTTACGGCAAGTTGATGAAAGAGATAGGCTCGGCCATAGCGGCGCTGTCGAGAGCCGACATCGCGGCTTTCGAGGCTAACGGTTCGTTGGTGCTGAAGGTGGCCGGCAAGGAGATAACAATAGCCGAAGGCGACGTGGAGATAATCTCCGAAGATATTCCCGGATGGCAGGTGGCCAACGAGGGCAAGCTAACGGTAGCTCTCGACGTAACTGTCACCGATGAGCTGAGATATGAGGGGATGGCCCGGGAGTTTGTCAACCGCATACAAAACATAAGGAAGGAGAACGGATATGACGTGACCGACAGGATAATAGTCAAAATAGAAAAAAGCGATCTTATAGCTCAAACCGTTAAGCTTCACGCCGGCTATATAGGACAGCAGACGCTGGCCAACAAGGTAAGCGTGGTTGATGCTCTTGGCAATGGAGCCTCTGTCAGAGAGGTGGATATAGATGAAATTATTGTTAAGATAGCTGTCGATAGGGCATAAATAATATACTACAAAAAGAGAGATTTATTAAATTCGCGTAAACAACTAGCTTACCGCTCGGACAAAATATTGACGAAGCGGCGGTTGAAGTCGACGATAAACACAAAAAAACAGAGAACATTTTATAGCTGATACAATGAAGAGAAGCAAAGTGAAAGAGCTACTGGCAGCGGGTAAAACCGGTACCGATGTCTTGGTGAAAGGATGGGTAAGGACAAAGAGGGGTATCAAGAACGTGGCGTTCATAGCGTTGAACGACGGATCGACCGTCAACAACATCCAGATTGTTGTTGATGTTGCCAACTTTGACGAGGAGCTGCTCAAAAATATCACTACCGGAGCCTGTATCGGGGCAACGGGCAAACTTGTGGAGTCGCAAGGCCAGGGCCAGTCCGTAGAGATTGTCGCCTCTTCAATCGAGCTGTACGGCGCCTGTGATCCCGAGACATACCCTTTGCAGAAAAAGGGACACTCCATGGAGTTCCTGCGGGAGCACGCCCACCTGAGGCCCCGTACCAACATCTTCGGGGCGATACTGCGCATAAGACACGCCATGGCTTTTGCCATACATAAATATTTCAACGACCACGGATTCAAATATCTACACACTCCTATCATCACTTCAAGCGATGCCGAGGGTGCCGGCGAGATGTTCCATGTCACCAGCTTCGACCTGAAAAATGTGCCTCTGGACGAAAATGGGGAGGTGGACTTTAGCAAGGATTTTTTCGGCAAGGCGACCAATCTAACGGTTTCCGGCCAGCTTGAGGGCGAACTGGGGGCGTTGGCGTTGGGAGAGATATATACTTTCGGCCCCACATTCAGGGCTGAGAATTCAAATACCCCCCGCCACCTCGCCGAGTTCTGGATGATAGAGCCTGAGATGGCGTTTTACGATATCAACGACAACATGGATCTGGCCGAGGATTTCGTGAAATACCTCATAAGATATGCACTGGAAAACTGTGCCGAAGATCTGGAGTTCCTCAACAAAATGGTTGATAACAGTCTGCTGGAACGGCTGAAATTCGTTATAAACAACAGTTTTATCAGGATGCCTTATACCGAGGCGATAGCCATCCTGGAAAAGGCGGACAAAAAATGGGAATACCCCGTATCGTGGGGCTGCGACCTGCAGGTGGAACATGAGCGTTACCTTGTGGAGCAACATTTCAAATGTCCCGTCATACTCACGGACTACCCGAAAGATATAAAGGCGTTTTACATGAAGCAGAACGACGACGGCAAGACAGTGAGGGCCATGGACGTTCTCTTCCCCGGCATAGGCGAAATCATCGGCGGCTCACAGAGAGAAGATGATCCGGACAAGCTTGGCGCCCGCATAAGGGAACTCAACCTTCCCAAGAAGGATCTCTGGTGGTACCTTGAGACGCGCAAGTTCGGCAGCGCCCCGCACAGCGGCTTCGGCCTCGGCTTTGAGAGGATAATGCTGTTCGTAACGGGTATGTCGAATATACGCGACGTGATACCGTTCCCAAGGACCCCGAAAAACGCCGAATTCTAAAGAAAAACTTTATAAAAATATAAGTTCAACAAAAAATGTTAAGGCAAAGATTACAGCAGAAACTACTACAAAAACTCTCGCCGCAGCAGATTCAGATGATTAAGTTGCTGGAAGTTCCCACCTTGCATATTGAAGAACGGATAAAAAAAGAGCTCGAGGATAACCCCGCACTTGAAGAGGGAGTGGAGGAGGAAGCGATAATCACCGCCTCCGAAGAAGAGGAGGAGAGAATAGAGGAGGTTGACAGGGACAGGGAAGAGTTCACCATTGACGATTATATTGACGATGATGAGACCCCCGAATACAGGTTACAATCCAATAATTACAGCAAAGATGACAAGCGTACCGAGATACCTTTCTCGGTGGGTTCGTCGTTCCACGAACACCTGGAGTCACAGTTGGGGCTGCGTTATCTGACCGACAAACAAAAGATACTGGGGGAGTATATCCTTGGGAACATCGATGAGGATGGTTATCTGCGCAGGGAGCTGGAGAACATTGTGGATGACCTCGCCTTCCTGCAGAACGTGGATACTACCGAAGAGGAGATTGAGGAGGTTTTGGCTGTCATCCAGGATCTGGAACCTGTGGGGGTGGGCGCCAGAACCCTGCAAGAGTGCCTTCTAATACAGTTGCGAAAAAGGGATACCACTGACCCCAACATCGCCAACGCCGTCAAAATATTATCATCCTGTTTCGAGGAGTTTTCAAAAAGACATTACGATAAGATTATAGCCAAACTGGAGCTGGATGAGGCCGGGCTTAAGTCAGCGATAGAAGAGATACTGAAACTCAACCCCAAACCCGGGGGAGGGTACAACGATCCCTATAACAGGAGCGTTCAACATATAATACCGGATTTCATACTGGAACCATCGGAAGAGGGGTTCGAACTGCACCTTAACTCCCGCAATATGCCGGAGCTGAGGTTAAACGCGAAATATAACGAGATGTTGAAAACCTATTCCGCGGCTGATAGCGGCAACAAAAAGGAGATGAGGGAGGCCGTTCAATTTGTCAAACAGAAGATTGACTCGGCAAGGTGGTTCATTGATGCTATAAAACAACGCCAGAACACGCTGCTGCTTACTATGAACGCCATACTCAACTACCAAAACGACTATTTCGTTGAAGGCGACGAGACCAAACTCAGGCCGATGGTGTTAAAAGATGTCGCCGAGATGACAGGTCTCGACATATCGACAGTGTCGAGGGTAGCCAACAGCAAATATATACAGACCCACTTCGGCATGTTACCGTTGAAATATTTCTTTTCGGAAGGTCTGCAAACCGACAGCGGAGAGGAGGTGTCGACCCGCGAGATCAAGAAAATACTGGAGGAGTGTGTAAACGGGGAAGACAAGAGAAAGCCATTGACAGATGAAAAGCTGACAAACATTTTACAAGAAAAAGGATACCAAATAGCCAGACGCACGGTCGCCAAATACAGGGAACAGCTGAATATACCGGTGGCGAGGCTCAGAAAGGAGATATAATGGGAAAAGAAACGACAAAGAGGATAGGCGACATAATTGCCAAAACGCTGACAATAGTCTTCAACCCGTTCTTGATGCCTATATATGGACTGTTGATAATCATCAACTCCCCTACCATATTCAGCTTCCTTTCCAAGGATATAAAAAGATTGCTGTTGCTTATTGTGGTGATCAACAACAGTCTTTTGCCGTTTACCTTTCTCTCGTATATGAAGGTACGCAATTTTGTGTCAGACTGGTTGATTTTTAACCGCGGGGAGAGGATGGTGCCAATGTTTTCATCGGCGATTTTTTATGGGCTCACGGTATATGTCACCTACAAGTTCAACATACCCGCTTTTATAAAACTCTATTTTGTCGCGGCTCTGGTGATGGCTCTTGTTATGGGAGCGGTCAGTTTCTGGATAAAAGCCTCTGTGCACGCCGCGGGCATGGGTTCCATAGTGGCGTTGATAATAGTTATGATGATCAAGACACATGCCCCTTTACTTGGTTATCTGATACCATCCATCATACTAGCGGGGTTGGTAATGTCGGCCCGCCTCTGGCTCAACGCCCACTCCGCGAAAGAGGTGTGGATAGGTCTGCTGTTGGGTCTCCTCTGTACGGGACTGGTTTTGTATCTCTTTTAACCCCCGACACTTTTAGACGGACCCGCTATGTGTTAAAAAATATTTTTCAAGGTCTCTTCCAGCAAAAGCCGGCTCTCCTCCATAAGATTATTATGCGCGGATGATTTATGGATATTTAGGATCAATCCCGGGCCTATCCTGTTCTGTTCGATCGCGGTGAACCACCCCTTTTCCGGGAGCCTTTTCGCGAGGTATTCCTGTTCTGTTTGTCCGGGCGTGGGAACCAACAAGGCAGATCTGCCCAGACTTAAGAGCTCCATTATCGATGTATAGCCCGATCGGGCAATGATTGAGCCGCTGTTAAGAATCATATCTCTCATCCGGGCCATCGGCAGATGGTCATAATAGGTAACACGGACTCCGCTCTTCCGGATCGGTTCGGCACGTTCTCCACTATTGGCCCACTTTTGTGATCTGTTTTTTTCTACGGCCCCTTCAACGCGAACGTGCCCGTCGTTGGCACAATTTGTTCCTTCCGGCCCGCCTCCCGGTTCGGCGCCCAGAATAACAAGATCGACATCTTCATCCACCAGGGCGTTGACAACCTTGTCCTTAAAAATAGTTTTCTGGGGTTCCGGACCGGATAAAATAAGCAGAATATAATCTTTTGTTTTCCCGGAGGAGGGTTTTAAGTCGGTTGACCCGTTCCAAAACCTTGAGAGCAACCCTATAAATCGAACTTCCGAGGAGAACTTGAGACCATGAGAAAGTTTGCCGCTTACATTATTCTCGCCTTCTAAATCGGGTACCAGACAATAGTCATATTTTTTTATGAACCACTTGTGGATCGCGGCGACAAGCGGCTCACAGAAAAGTGTCCATTTAGGAAATATAATCCTTAACTGGTGGGTGATGTAAACCGATTGTGCGCCGGCGTTCCAAAGACCAAACCTGTTATCACTTATCACCGCGTCAATATTATGGTCGCGAATGATCTTATTCAAGGCAAAATGTTCCCTGATAATGTGATAAAGAAGGCAGGGTGATTTTATGGCCATCACCATCCACATAGGGATAAAGCGGGAATAAGAGGGGTTGAATCCGGGAAAAACAATGAACCTGGCATCGGGAAATTCTCCCCTCAAAAAGGCGAGGTGTTTCTCTCCCGCGGCGAAGATTATCTCATGGCCCATATTCTTCAGCTCAGCGGCAAGGGGCAGGCACCTTCCGGCATGTCCCAGTCCCCATTCAAGCGGACAAATAAGTATTCTGTGATGTTTTTTCAATTCCCTGATCCGGTGTTTACGCGAAATTACCATAATCCGGGGTTAAAATCCCTATGGATTAACCTGACACCTGGGTATTGATACCCATATCCTCGACCATCAGCGCAATGGCTTCCAGCTCCTCAACCGGCACCTTCACCAGATTGCCCCCTGGGGGAGTGTCGCGCAAAATGGTGTAAATCATGACTTCCGAGGGCCCAATTTTCTCCAGCGCCTCCAACCAGGCAATAAGCTCTTTGGGGGTGGTATTATCGATCTCCTCCCCATCTACGATCCCCCTTACAAAGAGAGTTTGTATAATAACTTTGCCGTTGTAAGCGGCTAAATCTTCGATAAGTCGTTTTGGCTTGACATTTTTCAGCGGCCTGTTGTGCAGTTTTATTGTCGCTTCAAGTGCCGAGTCGAGTTTCAGAATGTTAAAATCGACTTTCAACAGTGCCTCCCTGATCTCCGGATCGCCGCATGTGGTGGCGTTCGACAGGACAGCCACGCCGGTATTGGGAAAATATTTGTCGCGCAACAAAATAGTGTCATCAATTATTCCGGGGAAATGGGGGTTCAAAGTGGGTTCTCCGTTACCGGCGAAGGTTATGACATCCGGGGCATCGCCCCTGCTGTTCAGCTCGGCCAGCCTCTCCTCCAACTCCCGATAGATATCTTCCCTATCCGGCAGCTCCAGGGATACCTTTCCGCTATAGTCGGTCCACCCGCACTCACAATAAACACAATTGTAATTGCACACCTTGCAATCGACAGGTAAAAGATTGACTCCGAGGGATTTGCCAAGTCGCCTACTGGTAACCGGACCGAATATTGTACAGGGAAACAAAAAAGTCGCCATCTTGTTTGATTTAAGGAACCAAATGTACCTATTTTGAGTGTTACGCGACTCCAATTAAAGTTAAATTATTTATACTATTCGCCGTACCGTGGTCCCAGGCAAAAATCGCCGGTTAACGAGGTCCATGCCTTCCAATAACAACAAACCCGGTCGCTTCCCAGCTTCAATCGTGCCAAATTGGTCGTCCCCGCACAAAGCCCTGGCGCCATTGATTGTGGCCCAACCTACAAGCCGGGTAACCGTGAGTTCCGGAAAAGCCTGTTGAAGGGTCTTAAGTTCTTCAAGGATACTGAGTCTATTGTTTGAGGCGAGACTATCGGTTCCTATCACTATCTCCGCCCCATTGTCCAAAAGCATTTTAAGGGGAGGCAACACCCCTTCAATATAAAGGTTTGAATTGGGACAAAGGCACCAATATGTATTTGGCCGTTTTACCATTGTAAAAACCGTATCTGAATCGACAAAAGTGTTGTGTACCAGTATCAGATTGGAGTCCTCCGTTATCCCCTCGCCTATGGCGGCAATATGATCTTCATAACCGAACCCCTCCTCAGGGAAAAAACCGTCAGCCCTGAAGGAATCCGCCATCTCTCCCGAACGATGATTAACATATTCCCTCTCGGTTGCCGACTCCATAAAATGTATTGACGATACAACATTATCTTTCCCCAGTTCCTTGATTTTTCGCATCAAGGGCAGGGAGACGGAATAGACGGAATGTGGCGTAACAGAAAAGGGCAGGGAGGCGGCAGCGGAGGCGGCCATGATCTCCATGGCGTCAGCTATTCGGGCATCAGCCACCTTTGGCAGCGAACCGAACAATTCGATAAAATTATGGTACTTGACTCTTCCTTCGGTTTTTACCGGGAACGTGTCTTTTGAGTTGCATACATCACCGCATAGCTCTATACCCTGATCATACATGGCCCTGTCGGCTTTGACCATGGAATCAATGTTTTTGGGGTATCCGGAAGAGTCGCGCATCACGGCAAGAAATTCGGGTAATCCGGTTTTTTCCGGAACAGTTCCTTTAAGAGCCGAGAGTTCAAGGTGACAATGACAATTTACAAAACCGGGAATCAGGATGCCATTAAAAAACTCTATACACCTCGATTCCCTCAGGTCTCCTCCGGTATCTTCCACGTTTACAATTACCCCGTCGGGGTCTACCGTTACAATACCCTTCTTTAACAAATTGCCGCCCACTAAAACATATCGGGCGGAAATATATCGCGTTTTATTGGGGGACATACTCCAGTTTAAGGTTCCTTATCAGGGCATTTTTTCCGGCCAGAGCCGGATTACCGTCAGTATCGAACAAATATCCATAAATTACGGCTACAGGTCGTTCCCTCTTTTCTATGGGTACAATGAAATGGTAGATGTTCCCATCTTTGATATAAAATAGGGTTGTGATGAATTTCGGTTCCAAATCCCGTTCTATGCCCACGGATTGGCGCATCCACAAAGAGAGGTGGGGCTTAAATGTGGGATCTGACGGATCGACCCTGACGTCAAAAGATAAGTTATATTTGCCCTCCGACATTATTTGTCGCTCAAAATAGCCCCTATCTTCGTTATCTTCAGCCGGAAACCTGAACTCGGTTTTTGTAAGCTCTTCTGTTCTGGCATTATCAATGACCATTACCCTCTCTTCGGTGATAGCGGCCTCTTTGGCGGATAGCTCCCCAAGGAACGAGTCATAAAACTTCTCCAGTTTTTTTGTCTTGTGGATAAAATAGTAACGACCGGTGTTCTCCACCATCTCACGGGAATATCCATATTTTTCATATATACTTTCATACACGGCAAGAGAATCACTTTCAGCGAACATATCGCCAACATCGGCAAATCCCAGGATACCCTTGCTTATATGGAGATCTTTCAGTATCCTATAAAAGGTCTTTTCAGGAACAAGTTCCTCTTTGGAGCAGGAGACAAAACCAACAGCCAACGCCAGGGAAAAAGTTATAATGCCCCCACAGGTCGCGAAAAATCCGGATCTATTCTTCCTTTCCATCATCAGAGAGATGTTTTTTTGTCAGGTATCTTACCGGATACCAGGCGGCTACATAGCCAATCAACAATACTGTGGAGGGTACTATAATAAAATCAACCAGTTTCAACGCGATAGGGTATGAATCTATCAGCAATGTTTCACTATTAAACTTCACCAACCCGAATGTCTGTTGCAACCAGCAAACCACAAACCCGGCAACAACACCTATTATCGCGCCAAGAATGGATATCATCCACCCCTCAAACAGAAATATTTTACGGATCAGGTTTTTGTCGGCTCCAAGACTTTTGAGTATCTCTACATCCCTCCTCTTCTCGATTATGTGCATTGTAAGTGATCCGATGATATTAAACGAGGCTATGATCAAAATTAGCGTAAGTATAAGAAAAATGGCCATTCTCTCGGATTTCATCACCTTGTAGTACAACTCTTGCTGCTCAAATCTGTTCTGAATCTTGAAACCATCGCCGAAGATTTTATTTATGTCGCTTCGAACAGCGCTCTCCCCTGCTTTGGGCTGGAGTTTGATATCAATAGATGTGATTCCCCCCTCATTCTCTATCAACTCTCTTACAAAATCCAACGGCATAAAAACATACCGCGAATCATACGACTGCTCTACCTGAAAGATCGCGGAAGGGTAAATATACTCCCTGTGAAAAGAACTCTCGGGATTAAGCGTGGTTGTTGCCGCGCTCTTATCGGGCACATAAATAAAGAGGGGATTGATAAAGTTGAGCCGCATCCCCAGATACTGCGCCACCCCTACCCCGGGCACACAATATGGTGTGCCGGTTTCGTTGCGCAGTACATACTCTCCATCCCATAAGGCCTCTTTTATACCTGTTACCTCATCGTAATTATCATCTACTCCCTTGATGGTCGCGATAAACTGTCGATCGTCGTACCTCAGCAGAGCGTTCTCCTCAAGGGTCAATGAGTAGGCGGCCACTCCGCCAACTTTCGACAAAAGTTGAAGCTTAACGCTATCAACCCGGAAACTTTTTCCCTCAACAGCGGTAATTTTCAGTTCGGGGTCAAATGTGTTGAATATTGAAGAGACCATCAGCTCCAGACCGTTGAATACCGAAAGGACAATAATAAGCGCCATGGTTCCCACCGCTACACCGGCCACGGAAATGGCCGAAATAATATTTATCGCGTTACGCGATTTTTTCGCGAAGAGATATCTTTTTGCTATGTACAGGGAGAGTCTCACCGATAGTCGACAAAAAAATTATACCTTTTTTCGGGCAAGCACCAGCAGCCCCGTTCCCGCTTCATGGTCGATCCACAAATCCAATCCGTTCAATATAAAACAGAAAGGCAGAACGACGATATAATAAAAAGGAAGGACAATATAAGCAAGTTTTGTAACCCCCAACAAAACCAAAGGCACCTTCATTGAAAGGTACCATGAGATTTTTCCGGGCCTGCCGTAAGTGTATTTAACCTCTATATCACTGAACCCAGCCTTTCCAAGTTTTTCGGTTATCTCGGGTTTTGAGTACCCGCCGCGAACATGCTCCTCGATAAACGATTCGTTGTCGTGTAGATCCGACCCTCCCATATCCGAAGGGGCAGAGATCATAAGGAGGCCGTTACTTCTCATCGAGTCGTAAAAATTCCTGAAAACCTTTTCATCCTCCAGAATATGTTCCATAACGTCAACCGATAAAATAAAATCGTAGTTGTCGGCTTCCGTAAAATCCCGGAGATCCGCGACCCTGAAAGCAACCCTTCCGGAAAGTCCCATTTTATCGAAAAACTCTGTAGAATCCGCTATCTGCTCCCTATTGATGTCGATGCCGGTAATTTTCCATCCCCTGTTTTTTCTCGCCATGCGCCATACATACTGACCCAACCCCGATCCGGCATCCAACACGTTGGCATTAGCGGGTAGTCGCTCGGCTATTTTTTTCAGGGCCCTTTTTATGTGCCAGGCCCGAAGAAGGAGCAGGTCGAGCAACGAATAGAACAACCTCCTCATAAGGGGTTTTCGGAATGTTCTGTTCAACAACTCTTTTACCGGCTCGTACCTCATTGTATCAGGATTTAAGAAGCTTGTCGATCTTATCTATATAATCCTGGCTATCGTCAAGATAAAAAACCAGTTCTGGAACAATACGCAGTTGCGACCTGACTTTTTGTCCCAGTTCAAAACGGATCTTACCGGTATTTGCCTGCATAGCCTTAATGTCTTCCTCCTGGTTATCGGATGGGAAAAAACTCAAATAGACCCTGGCTATGGAGAGATCGGGGGTAATCCTGACCTTTGTCACCGAAACTATCTTGCCAGGGACAATCTCCCCGACCTTTAACGTCAAAATCCCGGCAATATCCTTTTGGATCAATCGGGATACCTTTTTTTGTCTTGTTGATTCTCCTTCCACTTTTTTATTTTTTTTATTTACTTTTTATACGGCCACCTGTGTGGTATGATATGATGCCGCGACCCAAACTGATCCGCAAAGTTATTCTTTTTTTGTCCTCTTTCAGCGGAAACACTGTTTAGGTGCCGGGCCATCGACAAAAAAGAGGACACCTACGGCATCCTCTAATTATATATCGACAAGAAAGCGGATTACTGTTCGTAAACCCTTATCCAATCTATCTCCATAGTGGTCATGCCACCTATTGGTTTGTCAAGTCCACCGGAAAAGACAACATACATAGGTTCTTGTGGCACTTTTGTGGTTACCGTTTTTATGACGGTATCGTTGATTTTCCAGACAAGCTTGTCGGCGCTCCATTCCAGTGAGTATATAAAGAAATCACCGGCATATTTAGCTCCGATTGTCGCCTTGATTTTCTCGCCGGGAGCGGGGAACAGATTACACGACACTTTGCCGGATTCGGAACGACAAACATCTATGTGCGGGGTAATTTTATCGGATAACATCCAAAAGGCGTTTTTTGTATTGGGATCGCCAAGTTTAACCTTGGCCTTGAAAGTACCGTATTTCTGGCGAAAACTGGTGGCGCTGTTTATAATACCGGAGGTAAACGCGAATTCTTTCGTCGAAAAACCGTTTTTGGCGGACCATACCTTACCCGTTACTTTTTGGGGTTTGGTAATGATTTTCAGAACACTGTTCTTTACCTCAAAATTGCCGCTTTCCGTGTAAGACTGAAGATCCGATTCAACCGAATATCTGTCATGTAACAGTTTATCTCCCCAGTAATAGTTGGTCAGCCACACTTTTGTGTTGAGTGAAGTTCCGTCAAACTCATCGCTAAAGGTAAGTTTCCTGCTTTTCAGTTCATCAAATTTATTTGAATCCTTTGTCTTGAAATACCAAATGATATCGGCATCTTTCGCCAAAAAGTTGTACTCCTCCAACTGTTTGAACATTTCGGTCTTTTCAAACCGTTTCTTGTCGGTCAAATACTCCTTCTCTTTTTTGAAATCGGCCGACTCCACCAACTCCTTCAGTTCGTTGAACCTGGAAAGTTTGGCTGAACCATCAATATTCAAAAAGTTGGAATAGGCCTTTGACTTTTTGAATTTATAATAGCCTTTGATCTCGTCACTTTTCCCGAGATATTTATACTCTTCCAGTTTTTTTGAGTCGGCGCTTCCCTTGAACTCCTTGGACTTCATCTTCTGCTTGAAATCGAATGAGTTGATCTCTTCGCCCAGTTTTTCGAAATCCGCGATTTTCCCGGACCCATCCATTTTCTGGAAATCCTTCAATTCCGAGGAAGCCAATGTTTTAAAATATAGGGTCATCTCCTTGGATTTAACCATGGAGTTAAACTCTTTTTCCCTGGAAAAGATCTCGGAGTCTTTGTAATTAAGTGACTCTATCTCCTTCTTTTTCCTG
>DUOU01000173.1 GCA_012838685.1 Bacteroidota bacterium
AAGCTATTCGCGTCTTACAGTCTTATAAGAGAAGAAGCAATTTCAATTCCAGAATGGTACGATTAAAAGCCGTTCGACAACTCAAAAAAACAAACTAATTATTAAATAATTAACCTCAGCGAAGTTACTGATTTTCTTGTAAAAAATAGTCGATCTACCAAAATGTATTTTTACCTGGGGTTCGACAACTTCATTTAATAACTTAATTATCAATACGTCAAAGAACAAAAAAAATAATATTTAATTTACTATGTGCTTTCTAAACATAAATTCTCAATATCGACAATTAAAAATCATAAAAAATTGTCTAATCCCTGGCGCTCAAGTCCCACAATTTCTTTGTCAAGCCATTTTTCCTGCCGTGTTTTAAATATAATCAGGCTATCAACATCTTCATCCATTATCATCATCGCCCGATATTTTAATTCAAGTAACTTGACCTCGGTGATTTCGCCCTCAAAAACGGAATTCTGGATCCAATTCAGGTACCGACGAAGAAGTTTCAACATTTTACCGACCCGCTTCTCCCCTACATCATACATCGCGATTACATACATCACCACCACATTTTAAATGGTTTATATTCCTCTATCTCTAACAAATGCTTCTGAAGCTTATAACATTCCAGTTTAATTAGGTGTTTGTAACTGACCGACCTGTTTAATGTCCTGTGGGCTATAGTCTCTCCCAACCTATCTTCAAAAGCCTGAACAAATATCTTCCTGCCATTCGCTTTTAATAGCACCCTGTTAAGGTTTTCTTCAAAATGCGATGATTGTATCATCTTCTTGTTGGTCACCTTAAAAATAACCCTGTCTACCAACAGGGGCTTGAATATCTCCGCCAAATCAAGAGAAAGGGAAAACCTCCGTTCACCAGGTTCATGCAAAAAACTGATAGTTGGATTCAACTGTGTCTGGTGAATAGCTCTAAGGCACTGGCTATAGCACATCATGTTACCGAATGATATCAAAGCGTTAACCTCGTTAAGTGGTGGCTTATAACTTCGTCCTCCCATACTGAAATCGTTTATTATCAACTCAAAGGCTTCATAATAATTTTTTCGGATGTTCCCTTCTATCCCCATCAATTCATCTATAGCGGTAGTGCCGGAAATCTTTGAGGCTAGGTCTTCTATAATCCCGATGATAGATTCTAGATCTTTTCCTCTTGTATTATAATACTTTAGATTCTTTGCCATATTATAACTGGCCCCATCCAATATCCGTTGCGCCAGATCTATCCGTTTCTTCTTGTTTTGCTGGAGTTTGACCTGGGCTATGAGCATTTTACCCGAAATAAGAGCCTCCCTCGGCATGAATGATCCCGTATAATTCTCGTAATAATCAAAAAAATGTACCGGAATTTGTTCCTGCCCCAAGAAATTGTACAGAGCCGAGTTGGCTTCAAGCGCCCCAAAACAATACAGCTCACTTACATTCTCAACAGGGAGAAACCGTGGTGCTTGTTCATGACCTTCTTCATCGTATGGCGTGAATTTCAATGTATTATCTCTGCGTTGCAACCGCCCCGGATTGAACAGATAGTAGGCTTTCTTCATTCTTGATTTGGCTTAATTCAAATATTTTCTTCCCCACTCCAACAGAAATCGAGATAACTACAATGTTTGCAGCGTGATTTTGGTATTCTTTCGGGACAGTGTTCCTGTTGGATAATTTTCCCGATATTAACAACCATTTCACGAATAATTTCCCTATCCGGATCGGCAAGCAATACCTCATCTGTCTTGTGCAGCCTAGGATATTCAAGCAATCCGGTAGCACCTTCAATTCCATTCTGTTCCAAAACAAACAGATAGTACTTCACCTGCCATTCATGGGCATCCTCGTGCTTATCCGACTTTTTAATTTCATGTACCACCTTATTTTTTGGATCGAAATAGTCGATTTTGATCCCGTCAAGTTCAACCTCCCGATATTTTTCGCTGCGCCGAGGATAAGAAGTCTCATGCAACAGTTTACCCTCGTATACCAGATCAGAAGTGTTTTCCATAGTTATCCCGTTCGCAAACAACCATAGTTTACGTTGACAGATGATATAATAGTTGAAATGGGTTCCTGTAATTCGCATTTGTCATTCCAGAAAATATTTCTAAAAAGGTTAAATTTTTTGTAGAGTTCCGACAATCAATCAACTCTTCTTTTGTTTTACATGTTTAAAGACTTTTAATCAACTTCCTATTAACTAAATATTAAGTTGAATTGATAGAATTACAAAATTTACAGGAAACGATTCTCTTTGCTACTGCTCTCTTCGACATCAAGTTGAAGACCTATCTCACTGTCGTATTTTTTGTTTATTACAAAAACTTTTTGCTCAAGGATTTTATGAGTTCCTATGCTTTCAAATTCTGCTGTTTTTACATCAACTCCATCTTTGTGAATTAAAGCATTAAATCGTTTTGAAGAAATTTGAACTTTCAAATTTTCGGCTTTGATAAATTTGTTCTGTTCCAATAATGTTTGGTATTCTCCAAAAAACTTTAAAGGCAACACTTTTACTCCATCAAACTGTTCATAGAAATCTTCTTCTTGCTTTTCATTGTATATAAATGGTTTCATTTCATTTTCAATAAAATTATCGAGTAATGATGTAATTTTGTCGAATTCATCTTTATCGTCTTTATCCCAATTAGGGTAAACAAAATCAATCATTTGTTGCAGTTCAGTTTCTTTTATGATTCCTGAATTCTGGGTTTCCTTTTCTTGTAGAGCCTGAATGGTACGAGTAATAACATCTTCATTTCTATAAATAAATTTGTCTGAATCATTTCTTTTGTTGAATACAAAACAATTACAAACTCCCTTTTCCCGTTTCCTGTTCACTCGTCCAAAA
>DUOU01000014.1 GCA_012838685.1 Bacteroidota bacterium
AAAATCCATATGGCCATAGTAATTGATGAATATGGAGGGACTTCAGGTATAATAACTCTTGAAGATATTTTGGAAGAGATAGTTGGCGACATAACAGATGAAAGTGATGAGGATGAGATACTATATCGTAAACTTGATGATAATAACTATATTTTCAAGGGTAAAATACTGATTGATGATATTATTGAGATACTCAACTTCGACGAAGATCCTTTTGAATTTATAAGAGGGGAGTCTGAGACCCTTGCCGGCCTGATTCTTGAACTTACGGGCGAGATGCCAAAGGTCAAACAGGTTGTGAGTTTCAACAATTTTAAGTTTTTTATTGAGGCGGCCGATAAGAGAAGGATCACATCGGTAAGGATGAAAGTCATGGAAAAAGATCCTGAACAGGAGAAGGAAAAAGAGGATATAGAGAAACCAAAATGATGAATAAGTTTTTGTTCTGTATAGTTCTATTTTTAATTTTTCAGGGATGTGGCGAGGTGCCTTCACCAAAACCAAGGGGATACTTCAGAATAGACCTTCCTAAAAAGGAATATATTTCCACTTTGGATGCCGTGACTATCAATAAATTTTTACCGGTAAATTTTGAATATCCCGTCTACGGTAACATTGATTTTGTTTCCGATCCGGAAATGGAACCGGGATGGTTTAACATCGACTTCCCGGAACACAGGGCAAAAATATATTTTACTTATAAAGAGGTGAACAACAACCTGGGTGACTTGATGGAACAGGCATACAAAATGAATGTAAAAAACCACGTCATCAAAGCGGATGCTATAAACGAACAGTTGATCGCCGATCCGGGAAAAGATATCTACGGCATACTTTACAGCCTGAAAGGAAGTACGGCTACCGCTGTTCAGTTCTTTGTTACTGATAGCACCACGAATTTCTTCAGGGGATCTCTATATTTTGAGGCGGCGCCAAACCAGGACTCACTGGCCCCGGTTATCGATTTTTTTAAAAAAGATATTGAACATATCATTGAGACTCTAAGCTGGAAAGAGTAAAATATAAGGATTAAAAAGCATTATGGGCTGTATCGCGAAATATTACATAAACGAAGACACGGTAATCGGAGTTTGGAGAATCGAGGAAACTATCAGAGCGATGGCACGAATGGTGTATCTCGATGATTTCGACAAAAAGAAGTACAGGTCTTTCAAGAGCATTTCCCGGCGACTTGAATTCCTAAGTGTCAGAGTGTTGCTGGCTGAACTACTTGGAAAAGATGCTCGAATAGTATATAACAAATACAATAAACCCTTTCTTAAGGATGGATCCGGATTTATAAGCATCACCCACTCCCATAACTTAACGGCGATAATATGCAGCAAAACGGAACGGGTGGGAATTGATCTTGAGATAATGAAAACCAATATCGGTAGTATGTCTTTCAAGTTTATAAATAAAAGGGAGGTCATAACAAAAAACAATCTGTTCAGAAAATATCATCTCTATATTCACTGGTGCGCCAAAGAGGCTCTTTATAAGATATGTGACAAAGAGGGTATCAGCATAAAAAACAGTATCACCATAGAACCATTTGAGGTTAAGGCATCCGGCACAATAACCGGGAGTGTTGTTACCAAAAAGCTGGATGAATCATTTGAATTATACTATTGTAAATTTGACAACTATACTCTTGTGTGGACAAAAAAAAGGCACTATGACAAGCTTCCCGCGTAAACAATCCATAGCTCTGTTACTGGATCCTGACAAGTCGTTCAAAAAACTTGAAGAAACATTGAGAGTCGCCGTTGAGAGCGGGATAGATTATATTATGGTCGGCGGGAGCCTTACCTTCAATAGAATAGATTTACTTATAGCCGAAATCAAAAACCGTTGCTCCATACCTGTTGTGCTTTTCCCCGGAAATCTGTTACAACTGGATCTCGAAGCCGATATTATTTTGCTTCTTTCCCTTATTTCAGGACGAAATCCCGAATTGCTCATAGGAAATCACGTCATAGCCGCCCCATACCTAAAAAAGGTGAAAGAAAAAACTTTTCCTGTGGGGTACATACTTATAGGATGCGGGACCAAAACCTCTGTCGAGTATATCAGCCAAACTGAATCTATCCCTATGGAGAAAGAAGAGATCGCTGTGGCCACGGCTTTAGCGGGAGAACTGCTTGGACTGAAAGCAATATATCTTGAAGCCGGCAGCGGGGCGGACAGACATGTCCCTTTGACTACAATTAAATCTGTCAAGGAAAATGTCGGTATCCCGGTCATCGTTGGAGGGGGAATAAAGACCGGCAAAGAGATAATTGATCTGTACGGAGCGGGGGCCGACATGGTCGTAATTGGCAACTCATGCGAAAAAGATCCGGGATTTATCGCGGAAGCCTGTAAAGCAAAAAACCTGTTATCTGAATAGTTCAAAAAGAGGCTCCCCCGTGCATGCGTTTGGATAGGGAACTTTCAGCAATGATGAGAGTGTGGCCGAAATAGCGGTCAGGTTTACTTTTCTGGTTACTGTCGCCCTATTTACGCTCCACCCATACCATATCAGCGGAACATGTGTGTCACATTCATAGGGGGAATTATGTTCGGTTACGTGATCATCTTTTTTCTCTACCCAGCCCGGGTTTAGAATTATAATAACATCGCCTGTGCGCTTGGGATTGAAGCTATTTGATATCCTCAAAAGATTTCCGTCTATAAAATCGTTCGCTTCAAATGCCGAATAGGGATATGCCGAAGCAACTCCGGCAAACTGAACCATGAAGCGGGCAACTCTCTGGCGCATTTCATCCAAATCTATCTTGGCGTCTTCTATGAACTCCCTGTTCAGAAAAACCTGCTTTTCAGAATAGCCTTTCACCCAATTACCCTCCCCGTACAAAACATTAAGATAACTTCTAAGTAACTGAATGGCTTGATTTTGAATAAAAAAACCTGATGGTATTCTATATGATTCCCTAATTCCGGGAATCTCTGACACACCGTGGGCAGAGGTAAAATAAACCAATATGTTTCGTTTACCTATTTTGTCGTTCAAAAATGCCAACAACTCGGCAATATCCTTATCCAGTCTGTAAACCGCATCGGCCAGCTCAAAGGAAGAGGGTCCAAAACGGTGGCCAATATTATCTGTCGCCGAAAAACAGATTGTCAAAAAATCTGTCACATCATCCAATCCCAGTTCCTCTTTCTCTATCAGTTTCATCGCGAACTGGTTGGTCAGGCTGTTGCCAAAAGGGACTTCATTAAGCAAAGAATAATCCTTTTCCCTGGTAAGCAACTTCCTTTTGGTGCTCATCTTTTTAAGGTCGTACGGAAAATAGTTCACACCGTCAAACCCGGCTTCAAAAGCGTTGGAATCGGGAACACAATCAATATAGTCTTCAAGAGGCCTAAGAAGTGTCCATGAGCCATCCAAAAAAATATCACTGTAACCTGAAGCATTGAAATCGTTCATCCAATCTGGCAACGAATCCATATAGTAGTTGCTTGTCATCCATGTGCCCGTAAAACTGTCGTACCAGTAAGCGGCATCAGCCGAGTGTCCCGCCGATAAAATGGCCGAATTGTCTTTCATACCAACCGCATATACCTTGGCAAGCCCATTGGTAGCCATCTTCAATTCATCGGAAAAGGTAGAGGCCAAAAGATTTACAGGCGAACGTTGACCCGATTCATAGCTACCTCCAACAGGATCCACTGAATTGTCGGCCGTAGAATAGACAAGCTCATTTCTTAGGGAGGCGTACCAACTATCGGATGTAATTCCGTGCACGAAGGGCTCGGCTCCCGTGGAAATCGTGGCGTGGCCCGGAGCGCTTTGTGTGAGCATATATTCATAGGAAGCGTTCTGATAATAAGTCCCTTCATTCAATAAAAGCCGAATCCCGTTTTCGGCCAAACGACTTCTGTACTGTTCCAGGTGATCATATCTAAGTTGTTCCACTACTATACCAACAACCAACTTCGGTTTTTCCGGAGGAATATATGCTGTCTGTCCCCTCGCGTTAAAAAATAACGACTGGCTTATCACAATTACCATGAGCAATACACCACCTCTTCTTGCCATAACTTATCATACTTAAAATGTGGGACTAAATTAATTTTTTTAAGTGTGGTTCCAAACAATATATAGAGTTTTAATCTACCACTACAAGCCGACTTACAGCTCTTTGTCCGTTACTCCCGTTTTCAACCAATAATAGGTATAGTCCCGGTGAAAGGAAACTAAAATCTATATCCAGCAGAGGATCATCTACGACAATTAATTGCTGGTGCCAAATTCTGGCTCCCTTAATATCATAAAGTGTCATATTTATATCCCCTCTCAGGAGCGCGGGCAGGTATACTTTCGTATCTGTACCCTTTTTTACTGGGTTTGGGAATAGTGCCAGAAGACCTTTTTGTTCGGTATCCTCATTATATATCGGCTCTTCCGGTACTTCGGGTACTTCCGGCTCTTCGGGAGGATAACCTACAGGAACCAAAGAGACATCAAGGTCTATCAATTGTTTTTGGGCAAGGTCTACCTTAAAACTCTTGTCGGTATATCCTTCACATGTAAACAGAATATCATAGTTTCCTGGAGCCAACATTCTTCTGTATCTGCCCGTGATAGTATCACTGTAAACATGGGAACTATCTTTATCGTGTTCCAGCACAAAAACCTTCGCCCCCAGGGGAGACCCTGTAATAGAATCGGTTACTTTTCCCGTAACCCCAAAAAGGGCGTTACCCAGATATCCCAATAAGGACTTCCTGTTGCTTGACCAAAGCAAATCGAGATCCGAAGCCGGTGTCTGCTTGGTGTTATCGAGTTCTATGGTTATCTCCCTGCCTCCCAAAAAGTAAGTCACATAATCCTGTCTTCCCCCGTAAATCACATACCAGTCCGCCCCTTTTGTCACACCGTTGTCCTTGTATGTCATATAACCGCTCGGCGAGTAAGCATGGGCAGTATCGGCGTATTGGCGACTAATCCCGTAAAACCAGGTTTCATCGGCATGATCTATACTTTTCCATGAATCCCAGGGATAATTGACAACCTCTTTTCCAGCGTGGAAATTGGCGGACAAGACAAAATTCCGGTCTCTCATGAAATCCATCATTTCAATAGTCTCCTTCTGTAGTGGTCTGCTGTTGGTTCCCGTCAAATAGGGAAAATTTCGGTTAAGATCGTATCCGTTAGCGTTAGCCCTTGTTGGCGATGTGATCGTATCTCCGTTATAATATGTTCCGTCAGGGTTGGCCAAAGGATTGATATAGATTTCTATGTTATCAACCAGTCTGTTAACCTCCTCGTCTATACCGTAATTTACCAGGAGATATTCTGCTAACCTAAGCATAAGAACGTAACTTCCAAGTTCATCGCCATGCATAGTGGAAGAGTAGAAAACCCTGGGTTCATCTTCATCTGTTCCCGCATTATCGGATATTTTCAGAGCCAGTACTTTCCTGCCCCGCACAGATGAACCAATAGTGTCCACAATACAAATATCCGGGAAACTGTCGGCGAAGAGTTCGACAATGTCAAGGTACTGTTGGTATGTTGGATAACTTTCCCACAACATAGCCTCTTCCAATGTTGAAGCCGACACAACTGCCTTTGGTTCGGATAGATCAACTATCTCATAATCGTATCCCAAAGCTATAAAACTATCAAGAGTTAGCGGTGACACGCATATCTCCAGGCTTTTGTCGTCTAACTGACTTATAGAAAAATCAGCTGTGAGTCTTTCTATCTGTATTTGGTCGCTTACAGGTAACCTGACATATGCCTGGCCAAAAGAGGCGACTCGCCGTCTAAGCTCGCCATCCTTGTCGCTGTTTCCCACAAATCCTGAAACAACGAAAAAAAACAGAACCAGGCCATATATTAAACTCCGCTTCAAGTTGAGCAATTGGTCAATAATTAAAATTGTGGCAGATTAGGCGCATTCTATACGTTGAACCTGATATGGAGTATATCTCCATCCTCAACCACATAGTTTCTTCCCTCCACGAAAAACTTTCCGGCCTCTTTACAGGCATGCTCAGACTTAAGAGTGACAAAATCATTGTATTTCATCACCTCAGCCCTGATAAACCCCCTTTCAAGGTCGCTGTGGATAACCCCTGCTGCTTGTGGGGCCGTCATCCCTATCTTGATAGTCCATGCCCTTATCTCTTTTGGCCCAACGGTGAAGAAAGTTTGAAGGTCCAAAAGTTTATAGGCCGCCCTAACCAGTTTGTCCACACCAGGTTCATCCAGTCCGGCGTCCCTCAAAAATGCCAGCCTGTCCTCCGCGCTCTCAAGTTCGGCTATTTCCGATTCTATCGCGCCCGCTATCACAAGCAGTTCGCTATCGCTATCCTTCAAAAACGATCTGACTTTATCAACGTAACCATTGCCCTCAACAGCCGCGGGAGCGTCAACATTACAGACAAACATCACGGGTTTCATGGTCAACAGAAAGAGATCTTCCACATATTTCTTCTCTCCTTCGGTTACCTCCAGCGTTCTGGCGTTGTTGAACCCCTCGATATGCTCGCGATACCTGTTCAACACCTCGAGTCCCTTTATCGCGTCCTTATCGCCCACTTTCGCGGCCCTGTTGAGCCGCTCTATCTTTTTCATCACGCTCTCAAGATCCTTAACCTGCAACTCCAGATCGAGGGTCTCTATGTCTCTCACGGGATCAACGCTGCCATCAACATGGGGAAGCAGTTCATCGTCAAAACAGCGAAGCACGTGGATCAGCGCATCGGTATTCCTGATATCGGCCAAAAACTTGTTTCCTACCCCCTCTCCTCTGTTTGAACCCCGGGCCAGCCCGGGAATATCTACTATCTCCACCGTGGTTGGGACAATCTTCTCCGTCTCCTGATATTTCGCCAACTCAGCTAGACGAGGGTCAGGTACCTGAACAACGCCAATATTGGACTTTACCGCTGAAAAGGCGTAAGAACTGGTTTCTCCTTTAGTGTTGGATATACAGTTGAAAATTGTCGTTTTACCGACATTTGTAATCCCTATAATTCCGCATTGTAACGCCATATTCCAAATTATTTAAGCTTTTTGCTCCATTCTTCCAGTTCGCTGAACCCGATCACCTTCTGTTTTCCATCTACCATCTCCTTGACTGTGATCCGCTCATTCGCTATCTCCTCTTCTCCGGCAATAAAAATATATGGTATCCCCTTTGAGTTGGCATAAGACATCTGTTTCCTGATCTTGGCCGCATCCGGATATAATTCGCTTCTGATGCCCAACTTACGGAGAGAGTCAACTATCTTCAACGCATAATTAATCTCGTTTTTCCCAAAGTTGAGAACCAAAGCCTGGGTTGATAGTCCGATGTCATTTCCGAATAGATCCAGTTGACTCATAACATCATAAATTCTGTCGGCTCCAAACGAAACCCCAACACCCGATATACCCTGAAGACCGAAAACTCCAGTAAGATTATCGTAGCGGCCACCACCGCTTATACTTCCAATTTCAACATCGAGAGATTTTACCTCAATGATGGCGCCTGTATAGTAATCAAGACCTCTGGCAAGAGTAAGGTCCAGTTGAACCCCACTCTTCACCTCCCCTTTTCCCAATAACTTAAAGAGTGCTGTTAACTCTTCCACCCCTTTCAATCCATCTTTGGAGCCGGCCAAAAGATTCTCAAGAAGTTTGAGTTTTTCGTTGGAATCCCCTTGTAAGTTCAAAACAGGTTGAAGTTTTTCAATGCTTTCATCGGTTAGCCCTCTCTCCTTCAACTCAAGATTCACCGCCTCCATGCCTATCTTGTCCAACTTATCGATCGCAACGGTAATATCCACGATCTTCTCCTTCTGGCCAATGTATTCAGCGATACCGGCAAGTATCTTTCGGTTGTTCAACTTTACGGTTATGCGGATCCCCAAACGTGAAAAGACCTCGTCAATTATCTTGATAAGCTCATACTCGTTAAGCAACGAATCACTCCCAACAACATCGGCATCACATTGAAAAAACTCCCTGTAGCGCCCTTTTTGTGGCCTGTCGGCTCTCCATACCGGTTGGATCTGATATCTTCTGAACGGAAAAACAATCTCGTTGCGATGCTGGACAACATATCTGGCGAACGGAACCGTTAAATCGTACCTCAACCCTTTGTCGCATATTTTAAGCGATAATCCCGAGGAATCCCTGCCATTAAGATCTTCATCCGAAACAGTCGAAAGATAGTCGCCTGAATTTAGAACCTTGAACAGCAGCCTGTCGCCTTCATCCCCATATTTTCCAAGGAGAGTGGACAAGTTCTCCATCGCCGGAGTCTCAATGGGCTGATAACCATACAGGCGGAACACGCTCTTAATTGTATCAAAAATATATTCCCGTCGATTCATCTCCTCTGTGGAAAAATCACGGGTTCCTTTGGGAATTGAGGGTTTAGCCATTTTATTGAACAATGTTTCGTGTTATCGAAAATTTCAGCCAACCTCTATTTTTATATCGGCGGACTACAGCACAAAAGTAAAAAAAGTTATCTCAATGGCGACCTGTATAGTGCTCTTTATGGAGAAATCTCGGTTCCACGCCCACATTCTTATATCTCTATCGCGCTGATTTGTTGGATACGGCCACTAAAGAACCTATTTGTTTTATTTTATTGGAAACTATTATTTATTTTTATGACCTGTTATTAACCCGCTTTAACCAGATAATATTACGCCATGACGAAAAAGAACGAAAAAAACGACGACAAGGTACTGAGACATGAAGACGACCTGTACTATGATCATGTTCCGGAGACAAAAAAAAGAATGAGCAGAATAAAGTATTATGAAGAGCTGTCGAAACTTGAGGTTGAACTTGTAAAACTCCAAGAGTGGGTAAAAGCACGGAAACTCAGGGTAGTGGTAGTTTTTGAGGGTAGAGACGCCGCCGGAAAAGGAGGGGTGATCAAAACAATTTCCGGTTGCATGAATCCCCGTATCTGTAGGATAGTAGCTTTGGGTATTCCGACCGAAAAAGAGAAAACCCAATGGTATTTCCAGCGATATGTTTCCCAACTTCCATCAGGGGGAGAGATAACATTGTTTGATAGGAGTTGGTACAACAGGGCCGGTGTTGAAAAGGTAATGGGTTTCTGTACGGACGACGAGTATGAAGAGTTCCTGAGGTCGTGTCCTGAATTTGAAAGAATGCTTATCCGGTCAGGAATTATTTTGATCAAGTATTGGTATTCCATAAGCAACAAAGAACAGGAAAAAAGATTCCAAGATAGGATCAAAGATCCGACAAAAAGGTGGAAAATTAGTCCTATGGACGTGGAATCGCGCGACAAATGGGTTGAGTATTCCATGGCAAAAGATAAAATGTTCTCGTTCACCGATACCAAACAATCACCCTGGTATGTAGTGCGCGCCGATGATAAGAGGAGAGCCCGTCTCAACACCATCAGCCACCTACTTTCCCTTATTCCTTATGAAGATTTGACGCCCAAACCTTTTGAGTTGCCCCCTTTGAGCAATAATGTCGCATATGTCAGGCCACCTATAACAGATCAGACATTTGTTCCGGAAAAATATTGATCGGTTTTCAATGAATTGACAACTACACTATCTGGCCGGCACCATAAGCTGATGTTTCTCATTGTACTTCCGCAAATAAACAAACATCAAATCTTTCTGCTTACTCTTTTTTTCTCTTATAAACTGTTCATAAAGATCCGGATCTTTCATTAAAATCCGTTTGGTGTTGTCCAGGGTAAATTCCAAAATTTCACCTGATTCAAAATCGATCATGAATTGCACCACCTCACTCCTTCGTGTCGATGGTGAACCATAGGGCGAGTAATATGAGCCGTAAGGTGAATAAAAAGAGCCGTATGGATAATAACCATAGCTATATGGAGAATAACCATAACTGTATGGAGAATAATAATATGGATAGTAACCACTGTATGGCGAGTAAATCCTGGAATCATATGTCGTAATATCCGCCACAAAATGACATATTGAACCGATATATGTAATTCTGTTGAAATTGCCCTGAATTTGAATATATAAAACCCCGTTTCTGGCGTAACCCCAAATAGAACTGACTTCAACCTCTTGTCTGACCCCTATATTATCGTAAAAGTAAACTTTGCCGGGATCAAAAAGGTTTTTGAAAAAATCCTTATCGTTGTAATCCGTGGAAGAGAGAAGTTTGGCCTTTGGTATTGGATTGTTCTCCTTAACCTGTTCAAAGTTAAGATATATTCCTTCAGAAAACTTGAAATCGGTTGTATATGGCACCAGATCCTGAGCCGACAGTCCCACACCAAAAACCAAAATTAAAGTTGACAAGCAATATTTTAACATCTCCTAATATAACTGGATAACAATATCAACCGTAAAATTAACGAATTTACATGGAAAATGTTGCTTTTGAAACGGTTATATTTTGCATTTGTTATGTACCGCGAATTAATCCATGTCTTCCTATACCTGAATAAAATCTTTTCCCGGAAAAATAAGGTTTTTATAGTTTCTTGAGGGTGATTCTATTAATTTTCCCAGGCCAAGTCCGCCCCAAATAGCGTCCACCCTTTCAATTGTATCCAACGATGAGGAGACTACATTGGGCCATCGTCTTTTGAACCCGCTATTAAATGCTTTTATTGTCCCATCTATAAATAAGCAGTTGCTGCCTATCAACCATCCATCCCTAACAGGATCACTATTTGCCAGGAGATACCAGGTTATCATACCGATTCCGCCGGCTTCGACATCAGGTTCAATCAATAAAAATAATCTGACAGGAAAAAGAGTTGAAAAATCTGTCAGTTCCGTTTTAAGGTTATCAAAATCTATCCCTCCACTCTTTTGTTTTGGGGAGAGTATGAAAAATGGCAAATTTTTAAGCCGTTTAGCCAACACCTCCTTAAAAACGGGTTCAGGGAATTCAATTTTATCAATGTTTTTTTGTTCTCCATCTTTTCTATCAACAAGCTCCCCTTCAATTTTCCCCGTCGCATCGATCCCCAGCTTTCCTCCAAATGCGGGGTTATCGGATGCGTGG
>DUOU01000174.1 GCA_012838685.1 Bacteroidota bacterium
GAGGTGTCACAGCAGGGCAGTGTTACCAACGCCAAGGTTATAGCCGGTGAATCAACCTCCTCTGACCAGTGTCTTGTTGAAACAGCCATGAACGCCGCGATGATTTCCCGGTTCAATCCGGATGTCGAAGCTCCAAGAACACAGAGCGGCACATTAACCTATCTTTTTGTTGCGCAGTAACAATTTAATATTACTTTTGCCAACGTAACCTTGTCTAACATACGGAAATATGAACGTATACATCATTGCCGCCCTGTACCTGATAGTACCCGTTGTTATCGTTTTTCTATTTACAAAATACTCTATCGCCAGGAAAGTAGGTTCCGTGATCATGGCATACGCTGTCGGAATAATACTGGCTCTATCGGGAGCGATACCTACCGGAACAGATCCGGGAGCCGAAAATTTGGCATCATTACAGAAAACATTGATGAGCATCACTGTTCCCCTGGCCATTCCGTTGATGCTATTCAGTTCAGATTTCAAACTATGGACAAAATCGTTGCCCAAAACGGTTATAGCCCTTATAAGCGGGTTGGTGGCGATAGTGGCCTCCGTTTTTATCGGATTCTTTCTTTTCAGGGAGTCCGGTATCAACGATTTACCCAAGGTATCAGCCCTAATGACAAGTATCTATACAGGCGGAACAATGAATTTCTATGCCATAGGTTCCGCCCTTAACGTGGACCCCGAAACATTGATCCTGACCTACACGTTTGAGGTTATTGTTACCTTCCCATTCATTGTTTTTCTCACAGCGGGAGGTTTCAAGTTGTTCAGGAAACTGCTTCCTTTTCCAGATGAATCAATAACTGTCGACGAATCCTCTATCAACATCTCAGGTGACTCGTTCGAAAATTATAATGGAGTGTTCAAAAGGTCAAATTTCCCGAAAATGATGCTGGCACTGGGAATATCCGTTCTCTTTCTCGCTTTTGGAGCGGCTCTTTCACTGTTGATAACGGGAGGTTTGAATGAAATGGTCATTATACTGACAATCACAACACTTGGCATCCTGGCATCCTTCAGCAAAAAGATACAGAAACTCCCGAAAACCTTCGAATTGGGTATGTTTTTTATACTTATTTTCAGTGTTATCGTCGCTTCGCAATTCGATATTTACAGCATTGGAGGAAACGCGCTCACAATATGTTGGTTTATCCTGTTTATAATGATTACCGCTATCACTATACATTTAGTGATCTGCAGGGCATTCAAGGTGAGTGGTGACCTATATACCGTGGCCATGGTGGGAATGCTCTGCTCCCCTCCTTTCATTCCCCCTATTGTGGGCGCCATGAACAACAGAAAGGTATTGATCAGCGGAATTACGATTGGTTTGGTAGGTTACGCCGTTGGCACCTATCTTGGGGTAACGATGTCATTGATATTGGGTATGCTGTAAAAGCCGTTAACCCTCATCAACAAATTCTATAGCCCTGTTTACCAAATAATTGAATCTATAGGTTTTCTTGAAATCGTCCAAAACGTTTTCTAGGAGCCGGTTGTCCAAAATATATTCATCGCCCACCTCCTTACAAAGGATAAAATTGCGCAGCTTCAGATATTCGGCGTACTTATGATCCGGGGGAAATCCCGGAGGAACCCTTTTCAGGGCACGGTCAAAATCCAGATAAAAACCACTCGCCGCTTTTACCGATGATTCAAACTCATCGCCGTTCAGGAATATCTCCTCTCTGATACTTTTTACAAACCTGGTTTCGGGCATATAAGAACCGGAACAGATCATGTTGCCTCCCAGATATCCTCCCCCTTCCGGCTCTATATGAAAATAATAACCCGCCTTTCCGCTTTTTTTTCCTTCGGGAGCGATAAAGGCCGACATACGCGTTTTGTACGGGGTTTTGTCCTTTGAGAAACGGATGTCGCGATATATTCTGTAAACACAATCCTTGACTTCAAGATTTCGGACAGAGTCATCAAATTCACCTAACCCCGCTAAAAGCTTGCCCACAAAACTGTTGAAAACCGACCGCGCTTCTTGATAATCCGACTTATGGGCATCAAACCACGGTTTGTTGTTGTTATTGACCAATTCCGACAAAAACGATATAACTCTTTTCATTCCAACATTTTTTAATGTTTCTTCTCATTATTGAGCAAAAATAATCAATTATTGGCGGTTAACCCTCTTCCGATAATCACCATTTTTAGTGATAATTATCCGATTTTTCATCTTTTTTGGTGATTTGTACATCCTGCTGAACCAACTACATTCGCGAGATTATTTTGGTGAAAACTGATGTGTTTTTTTTATTGACCGGTTAAGCCGATTATATACACCGTCTATTTTCAAATCTTATTTCAATGGCGAACGGATGCGACATAAAACTTTCTGAACTGCGAAAAAATGATACCGCCGTTATAGCCAAGATAAAGGGCCGCGGCTCCTTTAGAAAAAGAATTGCCGAGATGGGGTTTATCAAGGGAAAAACGGTAAAGGTTATCAAAAACGCGCCGCTACAGGATCCGGTTGAATATGAAATAATGGGATACAAAGTGTCATTAAGGAGAAGCGAAGCCTCATTGATCGAGGTCATCTCCGTAAACCAAATGGTTGAAAACGAACAATTGTTGTTCCACGGCACACTGATAGAGGAGCGGCTGCAGGAGAAACTGAAAGAAAAAGGGCGCATCATAAACGTCGCTTTGGTTGGCAACCCCAACAGCGGCAAAACAACACTCTTCAACTATGCCTCGGGTTCCCATGAAAGAGTGGGCAACTACGGCGGTGTAACAGTAGACGCGAAAGAGGCGACGATAAAGCAGAACGGGTACACCCTCAAACTGGTCGATCTTCCGGGAACATATTCCATTTCGGAGTATACCCCGGAGGAGCTGTATGTACGCAGGCACATTACCGAAAAGAACCCTGATGTTGTCATCAATATTGTGGATTCCTCAAACCTGGAACGAAACCTTTTCCTGACCACTCAGCTGATAGACATGGATATAAAGGTTGTTATGGCCCTTAACATGTACGATGAGCTTGGCGATAAGAATTTCAAGCTCGACTTCAAGGCATTGGGAAAAATGATAGGTATTCCTATTATTCCTACTGTCGCCGTCAAAGGTGATGGGATCAAAGAACTTTTTGACAAGGTTATCGAAGTATATGAGGATAAAGACCCTATTGTCAAGCATATCCATATCAACTACGGCAACCTTATCGAAAAATCTATTCTTAAGCTACAGGACGAAATATGGAAAAATCCGGGAATAGCCGCGCGCTACTCAACCAGGTATCTTGCCATAAAGCTGCTTGAAAACGACATAACCACTTTTAAGCTACTCGAGGAAATTCCGAACTACACCGTTATAGAGCGGATTGCCCTCAAGGAGATAGAAGAACTCGAAAAAGAGTACGGAGAAAAATCGGAAACAATAATAACCGACGCCAAATACGGGTTTATAGCCGGGGCTCTTAAAGAGACCTGCACTGAACTTGAACTCCGGAAAAACAAAGAGATGGGGGATATCGACAATATCCTTACCCACAAAATATGGGGATTCCCTATTTTTATCTTCTTTATGTGGGCTATGTTCCAAGCAACCTTCACATTGGGAAGTTATCCAATGGAGTGGATCGATGTCGGCGTTGGCTATCTGGGCAATTTCCTTGGCTCGATCATGAGCGAAGGGACACTGAAGGATCTTGTTATAGATGGCATTATCGGCGGAGTTGGAGGGGTAATTATCTTTCTTCCCAATATCTTGATCCTCTTTTTCTTCATATCGTTTATGGAGGATACTGGCTATATGGCAAGGGTATCCTTTATAATGGACAAACTGATGCACAAAATTGGTCTGCACGGCAAGTCGTTTATCCCTCTTTTAATGGGATTCGGCTGCAATGTGCCGGCCATTATGGCGACACGCACCCTGGAGAACAAAAAAGACCGCTTGCTGACCATGCTTATAACCCCCTTCATGTCATGTAGCGCCCGCCTTCCTGTATATGTATTGATAATTTCCGCTTTTTTTCCGAAAAACCAGGGATTAATCCTTTTTTCGATATACATGATCGGAGTTATTCTCGGAATAATTGTCGCTTTGATACTCAAATCCACCCTGTTCGCCAAACTCGACGCCCCTTTTGTGATGGAGCTGCCCCCCTACCGCATACCTACCCTAAAGAACACTATCAAACATATGTGGTACAAAGGATCACAGTATCTGCGAAAAATGGGTAGCGTAATCCTATTGGCCTCAATAATTATATGGGGACTGCTCTATTTTCCAAGAAATGTGGAGTATTCATCCAACTACGATGAGCAGATAGCGGCGATTGAAGCCAACAACCTGATACCGGAAACAGAGAAGGAGAATGAGATCCACTCTTTGGAGCTGAGCAAGGCCGCCGAGCATCAGATGCATTCATATATCGGTAGGATTGGCCATTTCATTGAACCGGCCATAAGGCCCCTGGGATTCGATTGGAAGATAGGCATAAGTCTTATTTCCGGACTTGCCGCTAAAGAGATAGTGGTCAGCTCTATGGGCATTCTTTACCAGGCTGAACCGGATGCCGATAAAAATTCCAACAATCTGGTTGAAAAACTGCAACAGCAGGTCCATCTTAACGGCAAACTGAAGGGAGAAAAGGTCTTTACCCCTCTGGTAGCCTTCGGATTTATGCTGTTCGTTTTGATCTATTTCCCATGTATTGCCGTGATAACGGCTATAGGCAGGGAATCCAACTGGAAGTGGGCAGTTTTTACCATGTTCTATACCACGGCCCTGGCATGGCTGGTCTCTTTCCTTACATATCAGATAGGCAGTATATTCGTGTAGCGCGAGATTGTATCGCCACGACATTGGTTATCGCGACCATCAATTATTAGCTGGTATTAGTGGCCGAAAAACATCTTTACTTTTTAACTAAACAGCTACACTGTTTAACCGGAGAACCAGCTCTTAAATTCGGCCGCCCTGTTTTTACTGACAAAAATGTTCTCGGGTGCTTCAACATAAAGGTTGACCAACAACCTGTTATCAGACCAAACCGTAATATCCTTTATAGCGTTCTTGGATACTACAAATTGACGGTTAGCCCTGTTGAACAGGTGTGGATCCAAGGTATCAACAATACTGTCGAGTGATTTGTCCATTTTATATTTTGTCGAGTCCATCAAGGTTACATATGTCGTGCCCCCAGTATTATAAAAGAATGCGATACTCTCAATCTTTATCGGCAGAATCTTCTCCTTGTGCTGTATCAGTATCCTTTTGGAATATAGTGCCGGCCGCAACATTTTATCAACATTCTTTATGGCGTTTTGAAAATTGATCTGATTGACCCTGTTGAGCTTTTCGAGAGCTCTGGTCACACTATGAACGCTGATTGGTTTGAGAAGGTAATCTATACTGTTGACCCTA
>DUOU01000015.1 GCA_012838685.1 Bacteroidota bacterium
ATTTAAAAATTATTGGGTCAATTATCTTGCAAGGTAACGCGAAAATGTTAAATTTGCCTTAGTAAACTTAATAAACATGAAACTCTTATCAAACTGATAATATTTGGGTTTCATGTGACCCTTAAAAAGTACTTTTATGGATAAACCTTCATTATTGGTATTGGCTGCCGGGATGGGTAGCCGTTACGGTGGAAACAAACAGTTGGACCAGGTAGGGCCTTCTGGTGAGACAATCATTGATTATTCAATTTACGATGCTATCAGGGTTGGTTTCGGTAAAATTATTTTTGTGATCAGGCGCGATATAGAGGAACAGGTCAAGTCAAGGTTCATCGACAGGCTGAAAGGCAAAATTGAGGTAGATTACGTTTTTCAGGAGATCACCGATCTGCCTGAAGGGGCGAAGGTAAATCCCGAGAGAGTCAAGCCTTGGGGTACCAGCCACGCTATCCTTGCGGCAAAGGACAAAATAAAGGAACCATACGGGGTGATCAACTCCGACGATTTTTATGGATATAAATCGTTTGAAATACTTTATGATTTTCTGGTAAACAACACCGAAGAGAACACTTACAGCATAGTAGGATACCGGTTGGGAAACACTTTGTCGGATCATGGAGATGTTAACCGCGGAGTGTGTCAAGTCTCCGTTGACGGCCTCCTTGAGAATATCGTAGAGACAAAACAGATTACCAAAACGCCCAAAGGGGCGGTAGCCCCCTGCCAGGTAGGCGGACAGAAAATTTTTACGGGAAATGAGTTCGTATCGATGAACCTGTGGGGTTTCAAGCCTTCCAGTTTTAAGTATCTGGAAAAGGAGTTCCGTAGTTTTATTGATAAACATGGATCCGAACTCAAGTCGGAATTGGATATACCTACCTCAGTGGACAAGTTTGTCAAGAGCGGGGAGATAAAAATAAAGGTTCTTCCCACTGATGAAAAATGGTTTGGGGTTACCTACAAAGAGGATAAACCTTTTGTGGTTGAGAGCCTGAAGAAGATGGTTGCCGCGGGAGTTTATCCCCAGAGCATCTATTGATCTTTTGGGTTTTTATTCTCCTGAAATCTTTTTGTCAGCGAGTTCCATTTTACGCTGGAGTTACCGGTTACCATTCGAATTCCGCTTCGTAAACACTGCTGTTTCCAACATTATCGGTTACGGTAAGTATCAGGTTATGGGTCGATGACTCCATAATCCTCGATTTGCTGAAATTATAGATCAGCATATTGTTTTTTTGGTCGTATTCAAACAGTGCCCACCCCCCATCGATGGTGGCCACATAATCCCTGATGCCCGAGAGGTTGTCGGAGATCCTGATCCTGATATCTTTACGGCCGGTCAAATCCGCTCCTCTTATATTTGTTTGTGGTGTGATCCTGGGCGCCACCGTGTCTATGTCGATATAGTAATCGCCAAAGCTTCCCGCATCAGCGGTCAGAAAGCCGTCAGGTGTTAGCGTCGACTTCAAGGGGCTTTTTGTTTTTTGGTCGGTTTGTTTGGTTATCAACAATTTTGACTCATTGCCCAATGGTATTTCCGATGGTTTGATTTTCAATTGAAAGGTTCCCAGTATAGGTGTATAAATATCGTGTATATGGTGAATATCGGAGTACATGCCCTTTTCCGCCGGGGTAACCTCGTACCTGAACTTTAGCGAATCGAAAAGTGCCCCGGCGGGAATAGAGATATAGAGGTTCTCCGCCCTGAAGACATTTGGTTGGTCATATCTCATCATTGTATAGGGAGGTATGGGGTCGTCGGTGATCGGTTCCGGAGAGTTCGCGTCACTTTGCACATTAAAAGAGAGCAGGGAACTGTTTCCGTGGGAATCGGTTATGGATACTTTGACGCTGTGGGTGTTGTTGTCGTTGAACTCAAAAACCCCGTTGTTTACTAAATCCTTGTAAATGCTCAGTTTGTCGTTTGGGGCGACAAAGGCTTTCTGGTAGTGTACCCTGTTTCTGATATATGACTCGTAATCTATGTGGCTGTTGATATATTGTGTTTCACTGTAAGAATATTCGTCGGCAACATATCTAAAGATCAGATTATCGTCCACATAGAGCGCCATAGAATAGATCCCGCATTTGTTGTTGGCCCCGTTCAGAAGGTCGTATGCCCTGATGCCGAAACCAATTTTTCCGTGGAGGGTTATCTTATTGTCGGGGTGTATATAATAATTTCCATCACCCCCCTGAATAGAAACAATCCTTTTGCTGTTTCTGTTGTTGACCCTGGAGTCATCGCTCAGCGGATAAATGGCCAACTGCTCAAAAATAGGTTTTCTTGTGTCTTTTACTCCGAAATAAAAAGCCAACGGGTTTATGGGGTTTTCCGTTCTTGAGTCCCTCATTTCGTAATGGAGATGCGGACCGGTGGAACCACCGCTGTTACCGGCATAACCTATCAAATCTCCCTGCTTGAAAGTGAACATACCGGACGGTGGATAGAGATTGAGCGCGAATGTTCTCCTGCTATACTGTTCATTGGTGACATAATGTTCAATTTCGGGGATAAACCTATCGAGATGAGCATAAACGGTACTATGACCTGAGGGATGTCTGATATACAGTGCATTGCCGAAACCGCTGGCCGCAACCCCAATTCGATAAACATACCCGTCGGCAGCGGCGACAACCTCCTTGCCAACCACACCTTGAGTCTTTATATCTATACCCGAGTGGAAATGGTCGCTTCGCAGTTCGGCGAAGTTGGCCGACAAAAGAATGGGTATCTTTACGGGGGAGATAAATGTGGTGCTATCTTTTTGAGAGAACGAAATTAACGGTGATGCCAAAAGTAACGACACCCAAAAAATCTTCAACATCATATATCAATCCTACATTTAGGACGACAAAACTAAGCTTAGCGAACAAATCCGCAAACTATTTCTGCTATTTTTTTGAAAATAACTTAACAATGGCTACATTTGCGTTAAAGATTTTATAATGTCGGAAAAAGGTTATGATGAGTTAAAGATCCTGTATGGGAAAATTGATGGATTAATAGCCAAATTCAACAAAATAAAATCTGATTATGAAGAACTTAGATCGCTTAATAAGGTTTTGGAATCAAAACTTGTTGAAGGCGAAAAAAAGATTGAAGAATTAGAGATTAAAAACGAAAGATTTAGGTTATCGGGTGCACTGTTAGGGGAAGGGGAGAACGCCGGTGAGGCGAAGAGGAAGATAAACGAGTTGGTGCGGGAAATTGACAAATGTGTTGCTCTTCTTAACAGATAAGATATTGTGATGGATGAGAAGGTTTCTATCAGGGTTAACGTAGCAGACAGGTATTATCCGTTGAAAATTGAGGCAGAGGATGAGGAGAGGATCAGGAAAGCCGCTAAGATGATCAATGAGAAGGTGTTGCAGTATAAGCAAAGGTACACCGACAAAGATGTTCAGGATTTTTTAGCGATGGCCGCCCTGCAGTTTGTGATAAAGCTTGGAGAGGAAGAGGAGAAGTTGGAAAATGATTATATACCCAGCGCTGTCAGGGAATTGATCAGCAAGATAGACGAAGTCCTTTTGGAGAAAGAGTAATGATGTTCTTTGTATATAGATAGAAAGTTTGCCCGCATTGTTTCTATTTCATTTGTGAAACTCAACAGTTAACACTTAGGAGCAATCCTTATAGCGGCTAGAGCAGGCCTCATTCCGGTTTCCGGAATCCCGGTCAGGGACAGTGGAAGTTCGATTCGCGATAGTAGCTCCTTCCATATTGATTTGGGGTTTTATAAATCTCTGGAAATGATGCGGGTTTTTTTATGAGAATAATTTAATAACAGACACATATATGATACAATTGATACAATCACAAGGCATCGGCTTAATATTGGTTTATTGTGCTTTAGCTCTTATACTTGGCGGTGTGGTATCGATGTTGCTTATGCAGACGGCACTGAAAAAGAAGAGTCAAAGAATAGTTTCCGATGCGGAGACCGAGGCTGAGGTGATAAAAAAGGAGAAAATTCTTCAGGCCAAAGAGAAATTTCTGCAACTTAAATCGGAACATGAGAAGATGATCAACGAGAGGAACAGCAGGATAGCCCAGGCCGAAAACAGGATCAAACAGAAAGAGCAGACTCTGTCCCAGAAAATAGAGGAGACCCAGAGAAAGAGAAACGAAGCTGATGCGATCCGCGAAAACTTGAATACCCAGCTTGAGCTGATAGACAAGAAAAACGAGGAGATGGAGAGGCTCCACCGTCAGCAGGTGGAGCAACTTGAAGCGATATCCGGACTCTCGGCCGAGGAGGCGAAAAGCCAGCTCGTTGAGTCTATAAAGGATGAAGCCAAGGCTGATGCCATATCCTATGTTAACGAGATACTTGATGAAGCTAAGATGACCGCCAACAAGGAGGCTAAACGCATTGTGTTGCAGACAATCCAGAGGGTGGCGGCTGAAAACGCCATCGAAAACGCCGTGACGGTGTTCCATATTGAATCTGATGAGATCAAAGGTCGTATCATAGGTCGCGAAGGTCGTAACATACGGGCGCTTGAGGCGGCGACAGGTGTCGAAATAATAGTGGATGACACGCCCGAAGCTATTGTTTTATCGGCCTTCGATCCCGTTCGTCGCGAAGTGGCCCGCTTGGCTCTTCACCAGTTGGTGACAGATGGTCGCATCCACCCGGCAAGAATAGAGGAGATAGTCGATAAAACCTATAAACAGGTTGAGGAGGAGATGGTTGAAGTGGGCAAGCGCACCGCCATAGATTTGGGTGTTCATGGTCTGCATCCTGAATTGATCCGTTTGATAGGTAAGATGAAATACCGTTCTTCGTACGGACAGAACCTGCTGATGCACTCCAGGGAGGTGGCGAACCTCTCCTCTATCATGGC
>DUOU01000175.1 GCA_012838685.1 Bacteroidota bacterium
AACTAAACTATAAAAATCCCTTCGGGCTTATAGTGGCGGTCATACTTTCCGCACAGTGCACGGATAAAAGGGTCAATATAATAATACCTGCCCTACTGGAAAAATTTCCGGATCCCGAAAGTATGGCCAATGCCGATCCCGCGGAGATATTTGAGCTTATTAAGTCCTGTTCCTACCCTAACAGCAAGGCCAGGTACCTTTCCGAAATGTCAAAAATGTTGGTTAATGAATTCAATGGAAAGGTCCCATCTGAACGGAAAGAGTTGGAACGACTTCCGGGGGTGGGAAGAAAAACCGCCAATGTAATCTCTTCGGTAGCTTTCAATAAGCCATATATGGCCGTAGACACCCATGTTTTCAGGGTATCAGCCAGAATTGGGCTGACTGTTGACGCAAAAAATCCATTGGAAGCGGAACTTCAACTTACCAGACATTTTCCCGATAAAATAATAAAAAAGGCACACCATTGGCTTGTTCTGCACGGGAGATATGTTTGTAAGGCAAGAAAACCGGAATGCAATAATTGTGGGTTAACAATATGTTGTAAATTTTACAATAAAAAACTTTTGGAAACATAGAGTTTTTATATCTTTATCCATTATTTATTGTTTAAAACAAACATTTTACTTCTTTCTTTTCAAGAAAACCTCATAAACAACAAAATGAGCTGGCAATTCTTAAATATTTTTAAACATGGTACTGTAAACAATGACTCTAAACCACTGTTTTCAGGCATACTAATAGAATTGGGTATCGATGGGAAAATTAAACACCTAAGCCAACAAGGGAAAGAATTCTTTGGCCTGGAAGATGCCGACTTGAAAAAAGGTATCTCCATTAAAGATATGTTTCCCGAATATTACATCGGAATGCGGAAAAATCTTGGTTACATCGCTAAACCGGATGATATAATTTCTGATGAGCATACCATTGAGAATTTTGAAGGGGAGAAATTCACGCTTCTCTCCCATGCGATCGGGGTCTTCTCCGGGAAAAACCTTACCCATTACAGGATTATTGTGTCCGACATAAGCGGACAAAGGGAGACCGAGAACCAAATAATCAAAGAAAAAGCCCTATTTGAAGGTATGTTCAATTACTCCCCGGAAGCAACAGCTCTGATAGACACATCGGGAACCGTTATAAGAGTTAATTTTGAGTTTACCAAGCTGTTCGGCTTTGCCGCGGACGAAGCTATGGACAAAAACATTTCAAGCCTCGTTTTCCCCTCGGAAAACAGGATGGATTCAATAGGTGCCGACCAGTTTTACTCCGATGAACCGAGAGTTGAAAAAGAGGTTGTGCTCAAAGATAAGTCGGGCAGGCTGTTAAATATTAACCTATCATCGGCGGCGATTACCGTTGGCGGGAAAGCAATATCGCACATATTGTCTTTCCGAAACATTTCCAACGAAAGAAAACTCTATTTGTTGCAGGAGGCTGTTTACAATATATCATCCCTGGCACTTGATCTTCCGTCTCTCTCAAATATTTATCCCGTTATCTGCAATGAATTGAACAGAGTGTGGCGCTCTAAAAAATTTTTTATAGCGCTTAAGAGCGCGGATGGAAAGAACCTTACATTGCCAAGTTTCATGGATGAAATGGACAAATTTGAGACCGTTCCGATTAAAAAGACATTGACAGGATGGCTTATCAACAACAAAATGACGGCAATTCTCAAAAAAAATGACATCCAGAAACTTGAAAAAGAGGGCCTTGTTGATCAGGTTGGTACAGATTGCGCGGTATGGATGGGAGCATCCATTGTGATAAGAGACCAAGTCTTGGGAGCAGTCTGTATCCAGGATTACCATGACGAAAACCGGTTTTCAGAAGAAGACCTGGAATTGCTTGATTATGCGGCAAAACATATTGCCATAGCAATTGATAGGAGAATGTTGATGGACAGTATGATAGAGGCAAAGAAGATGGCGGAAGAAGCCGCCAACAACAAACAGTTGTTTCTCTCCACAATGAGCCATGAGATCAGAACCCCCCTCAACGAGGTCATAGGTATAGCGAATATATTGTTACAGGAAAATCTAAGGGAAGACCATATAGACTATGTAAAATCCCTTCTGTTTTCCAGCAACCATCTGCTTACTTTGGTAAATGACATACTGGATTTCAATAAAATTGACGCCGGGAAAACCAACTTTGAGCATATACCCTTCAGTCTGAAGAATTATTTGGAGGAACTTGGCAAAGTATGTGTTATCAGAACCAAAGCCAAGAACCTGAGCTTCGAACTGATAAAAGAGAATGCGATTCCTGAATATGTTGTTGGCGATCAGGTTAGACTTAACCAGGTTATTTCCAACTTATTCTCAAATTCACTGAAATTCACGAGAGAGGGTGGAATAAAAATTATTGTTGGGGAGAGACAAAAATATGAGAACAAATCCAGAATCGAATTCAGGATAGAAGATACTGGAATCGGAATCCAGGAAGATAAGATCGATTCGATTTTTGACACTTTCTCCCAAGCCTCTAAAAGCACTAACAGACAATACGGCGGGTCTGGACTGGGGCTTACAATATCAAAAAGAATTATTGAGTTGCTGGGAGGAACCCTCAAAGTTGATTCCACTTACGGTAAAGGCTCCTCATTTTATTTTGAGTTGGAGTTCAGGTTGCCATCCAACATGGAAAACGGTCAAAAAGCAATAATTGAGAACCCTGAGCTCATATCAGGCAAAAGAGTGTTGATCGCTGAGGACAATAAAATTAACTTCATGGTAGCCAATAAGATGTTATCCGCAAGAGGACTTGTAATTTCACATGCCGAAAATGGGAAAAAGGCTGTCGAGATGGTTGAAAAAGATAATTTCGATCTGGTTCTTATGGATTTACATATGCCCGAAATGGATGGAATAGAAGCAACGCGAACAATAAGGAATTCATCAAATACCAAGATCAACGATATCCCCATTGTCGCTCTCACGGCCGTTACACTTTCGGATTGTAAGGATAGGATCGCCGATATCAGATTTGATGGCTACATACTCAAGCCTTTCAAGCCTGAGAGTCTTTTTGGAACCATAACCCGCCTTCTGTCTTGACAGGGAAAAACAATCCAAAATTAAAACCGAGCTCTTAAAAACTTAATCACAGTTTTTCTCCAACAGTGGAAGAGATCTCTCTTCACCCATTTTTTGGGCCATTTTCAAGCAGTAACAGCCCATTTCAGTCTGTTGTATGTTCAAATGAGCGATACCTTTGTTAAGCCAGTTCCCGGCATTACCGGGCTCAAGATCGAGTGCCATTCCATAATCATTTGCCGCTAGCTCCCACGATTTCAACATAAAATATGTATCTGCCCTATCGTTATAAAATTGAGGCTTATCATTGCTTTCATCCAAACATCTGGAAAAATAGCGCAAAGCCATGGCATAATCTCCGGAAGCCCTCTCAACGATACCGGCAAGGTTGAGGGCAATTGGATTTGACGGGTATAACGACAAATATATTTCCACATAAGAGATTGCCCTGTCATAATCCAGCAGTTCATTGTGACATTCGGCCAATTTCAACAAAATAGCCGCATTGGAAGCGTCTATCTCCATTAAATCCCGATAATTTTTCGCTGCTACCGAATAATTGCCCACGGCAAATCCGGCATTTGCCAGCAAACTCAAAAAATCAACATTATATGGCTCAGCCTCAACCAGGGGAGCCAAAATCGCCATCGCTTTGTTGTAGTTTCCATCCACATATTGGATCAAACCTTCAAAATAGAGCAATTTTCTATCTTCGGGATAGCCGTTTTTCAGCTTGTTCAATATCTCCGTTGCCTCCCCTGTTCTGCCCAATGAAATATAATATTCAATTTCAGAAATCGATGTCTCTTTGCTTGAATACCAATCTTTCCTGATAAATTGCTTCCACTCGGGAGTGTTCGCTATTCCATTAAAGTCCTTTTCGAGCAGAACCTCTTTTTCTCTCACCTTATAATCGGAGTTCATGTTCTTTTCAAGAAAGCTGATTGCCGGGGCAGCCTCTCCTTTCAGGGAAAAAGATCTCGCGAGAGCAAAATCGGCGATTCCGGGTTCCATAATATTTGCCAGCTCCAAATCCTTTATCGCCTTGTCATATTCTCCTAAAGATATATATACTTCCGCCCTTTCAAGATAAAGAACAGCTTTCTCTTCCGCATTAATCGCATTGGAAAGAAGGTTTATCGCTCCTATATCATTATTACTGTCCCGTAAAGCTTTAGCTTTCAATATGTCGATATTTATCTTCTGACCATATATAAATCCATTGGAAGATAAAACCACCAAAAGAATGGCAAAACAATATTTAACAAAACTTTTCACCCTGTTTCCTTCAATAAATAATATCATCATTCGAGGCGCCCTCTTCTGTTATAACATGGACAAATCCCGAAATATGGAACTGTTCCAACCCTGTGATCCTCCATTCAAAAACATCACAATTGTAAAAATAGACACCCGGGGGGACTGTTTCTCCCTTATACTTGCCATCCCAGTTCAATTTTGGCTCCTCAGTACTGAAAATCAAGACCCCGGTTCTGCTGAAAAGCTTGAAATCCACTCTTTCCACCAGTCCTGATGCTTTCGCGACCAGATAGTCGTTTATGCCATCCCCATTGGGAGTAAAAACATTGGGTATCTCGTAAAAATTGCAGGAATCGATACAAACCATCGTCGATTTGATGCTTTCATTCCCAGCGATATCGAAAGCGGATACCGCGTAACAACCGGAGAGCGCCTCTTCACTTAATTGATGAATATACGAAAAAGTATTTCCATCGTTGATTGTTGTCAACAAGTTCAGTCTTTCATCATTGATGCCTTTATAGTAGATATTATACCCGCTGGCATCAACATCGCAGTCGGTCCCCGGTTCCATTGTCCATGTAATACTATTGTAGAGATCCGTACAGTTACTCAAAACATTGATTGAAGGGGGACAAGGAGCCTCATTGTCAACGGGAACCACTCTTATCTCTTCTGACCAGTTAATTAAATTCTTGGGACCCCCTTCATGCGGATATCCCCCGAATGATCGAACCTTATACCTGTATTCCTGGCCATTGACCAAGCCGTAATCAATATAGGACAAGGTATTTGTCGTTCCAATCGAATCCCAGTACATGCTTAGGGAGTTATACCTGAAAATATCGTATCGCTGGTTTATCCAGGGAACATTCTTGCTCAATGTGAGCAGCGATTTTAAGTCGCCCGGGGCACCCTCCAAAAACAACGACGAGGCATATCCGGGTTCCCCTACCATAAACTCCCAACCCGGTGTAAGGTTCCATAGCTCAACTTTATAGTTATAGCCTGTAGTGCTGGTGTTGATGTTCAAGTCTGTATATGTTGTATCGTTCAAATCTGCCGATGAGACCGCTATTCGCGCGAAATCACTTCCGTTAACCCCGACACTTCTGAAGATTCTGTACTCATAAGGACCATTAGCATTGGGGATTGTATCGATACTATCGGGCTTTTTCCAGACAAGACCAATAGATCCACTGCCGGCATCGGTAATTTCAACGGATACGTTGCGCATGACCGGAACGCCCGACACTAAAGTTGTTATAAGTTCGTTGGATGGTTTGCTTTCAGTGCCATTAGGATAAACGGCAACTATCCTGTAACAATACTCTTTCCCGAAATCGAGTCCTTCATCTCCTCCCAAATCGAGAAAAGAGACCGTTGAGCTTCCGGCGGCATATCCAACCATTTCAAATCCGGCGGATTGTGGCAATCCCGCGATACAGTCATCTTTTTCATAACCTGAAGAGCCTTCGCGCCTGTAAATATGAAATCCGGCGATTACATCGGTACCATAGTCTTCCCACGCCAATCTTATGCTTTTTCCCTCCGGGGAAACGGAATTCAATACAGGTGAAGGAGCCAAAACCTTGATTTTAAACTCTTTCATATCTACAAGATTGACATCGGCATTCTGATCGTCTACCTTCATCAACACGGAGTATGGCTGGCTTCTGACCGCCTCATGGCAGGGAGTCCAATCAAAAATGGATGTCGCTGTTCCAACACCGGTAGACTCTTCGCAAGTAGCGGGACAATCTGTTAGGGAAAATATCCCCGAGGTCGCCGTCAGAACAATACTATCCCCATCCGGATCAGTAGCTGTTATCGGGAACAACAACGCTTCACCCACCTCCACACAAATGTCAGCGGGAACCTTGATTTCGGGAGGTTCATTATCAGTCTCATATACATCTATCTGCATATCCCTGATCACCACTCCTATTTTTTTCCCGTTACGCCATTCCTGGACCTCTATGGCTACATTGTATTTGCCAACTTTTTCAGGATAATCCCAAACCAAATCTCCGGAGACCGGATCGAGAGAAAAGGAATTTTTTGCGGCGGGCAAAGTGTAATTTTCAATCGGTTCTCCGTTAATACTGGTACACTCGGTCAATATGTAAGAGAGGCTGTCGCCATCCTCGTCAAAAGCACCGGGATTGTGGACAAAGACATAACCAACAGCAGCCTTGTCGAATGGAACGTTGAGCAAAATCGGGGCGTTATTTTCTCCCATATTTGAGTTGACAGTCAATATTGATGATATGGAAAAGACTACGTTTACCGAATTGGGTATATTTTCAACACCAAGGTTTCTGTTTGGATCCTGAACAAGAAGCTTATAAACACCGGGACCGGGGAATGTATGGGTGGCGACATATACATTCTTTCTATAATAATTGGGCAACTCTGTTTTTGATATCCTGGGGGCGATTGTTGAACTGTTATCTCCCCATGAGATTTCCAATTCGTCTCTGTCGGCCGCGCTTAACGTATATGTAAAGGTCGTAACCGTAACCTCATAAGTCAACTCGGAAATCTGCCTATATGTGATCTCTCCCGCCCTGTTATGGGTAGCGGAAAGCATCAAGGTGTTGACCAAAAAAAGTACCGATAAAAAACACTTTTTCATATATCCAACTATTAAAAAGAGAAAGTTTTCTCCCTAAATGTTGCCGTAAATTTTATACCCTCCTCTTTCCCGCCAATCTTAACTATTGTCATATTTGCCTGGTCATCATACAGATCGGCTAAAAAAGAGACATTGAGAGTCAAAGAACCGCGTTCTTCCTCCAAAGGATAAACGAGATTGACCTCCATTTCATTGTCCTTTATGCCCATGTCAACGACATTGCCCTCCAATTTTTTCCCATCGACAAAAAGCAACAGTCGGTCCGAAACATAAGAACATAGTTTGTCCACCGGGAATGTAGCATTTTCAGCGTACTCTTGCAAATCCTCACTATCATCAAACAATCCGTAGTCGAGCAAAAAATCATCAAAATAGAGCCTTACGAACACCTTCATCTCTTCCGAGCCGGGTTCATGGTCTATACCTATCAAACCCACATGAACGGGATGCAACAGCAAAAAAGCCAATAAAAGCAACAAACGCATCTATTATCCTTCAATGATACTTACCCTGTCTTTGAGATAAAGTACAGTACCCACCTCTATAAATGAAAAACCTGATACTCCCGAGAAGTTGCCCGCCAGAACCACAACAAGATCATCATCCTTTAGTCCGGTAGGTGTCAATAGGTTCTTGAGAGCAACGTGCATGAACTTATCTATTGAATCGTTTCTTTCCTGATAGCTGGGGTAAACCCCGTATGACAAGGCCAATTCACGCATCGTATTCTTGGAGTAACACTGGGCCAGTATTAAGTTGTAACCCCTGAATGAGGCCATATCCCTTATGGTCCTCCCTTCAACAGTATCAGCTATGATCCCTTTTGCTCCCAGTCTGACCGATATTTTTACGGCAACTTTGGCCAGATATCCCGAAATCTCTCCAATTGTGTTTATGTAAGCCGTGTCCAGAAATTTTTCCTTATTTTGCTCAACCTCCAGGGCTACTTTTGTCATAGTTTTGACAGCCTCGACAGGGTATTTTCCATAAGCGGTCTCGCCACTAAGCATTATCGCATCGGTTTGGGAATAGATCGCACTGGCAATATCGCTGACCTCCGCCCTTGTCGGTCGTGGATTTTTGATCATGGAATGGAGCATTTGTGTAGCGACAATAACCGGTTTGCGACAATATATACAACGGGATATTATCATCCTCTGGATAGAGGGTATTTTCTCATACGGTATTTCAATCGCCAGATCGCCTCTCGCTACCATGATTCCGTATACCTCTTCAAGTATATAAGTAAGATTGTCAAGCCCTTCCTGATTCTCTATTTTGGCAATAACCTTGATATTTCCGCCAAAAC
>DUOU01000176.1 GCA_012838685.1 Bacteroidota bacterium
ACGCAGGTCATCAGGACGGGAACAATAAATCCGCCTTTGTAAATAATTCCCAGATAGTTTCCTGAAATAGGTTCGCCCGCAGGGTTTCCACCTTGGAAGTTAACAGGGTTACCCATTAAGTTTTCAAACAAAAGTACGGAAACTACAAAGGCCAAAATAATAGCCACCGGTGCAAAAATGTTTTGCAACCATTCGTTAGAATTTCTTTTTTTGCTCATTTTTCAATTTTATTAGGTTAAGTAAGAATATAAGATCGACAAATATAAAAATATTAATTATTGAATAACAACTCTAAGTGTTAAATTTATTGAAAATAGTCCTTTGTGGGGCTTGGTACACAAGAACTATTTCCTGTTATGTCAATTCAGAACAACATTGTAAACTCTTGTAGCGGTAATCGGAACCTCTTTGGTAGTATATCCGGGAGCACTGATGATCAACACTTCCGAGCCTTGAGGTATCTCAAATCTGAAGTCGCCACTATTGTTCGAAAGATTTTCAGCCGCTGTATCTTTTACCCTGATCGAAGCGAACGGAATAGGTTTATTGGCCGAGTCGGTTATCTTGCCCCTGATTTCGTTGGGGTTGATTCCTTTCCTGACACTGGACTGAAAATCCTGTACCCATTTAAGGCTAGCTTTGGCGCTGGCGTTGTTGGGATCTGTTTCCAGTATTTTATTATAATTGGTCGCGGCTCTTGTAAGATATGTAAGTTTATTATCGAGTTCAGGTTCTTTTGTGGCCCAGTTGGTCTCTACGGACGCAAGACCCTGATAACCGGCAATAATATTGTCCTTGTTGTCGGGCACTAAGTTGATAATCCTGTTATAATAACCCTTGGCGCGATTATAATTGCCTTCGTAAACATTGCTATAGTAACCAAGGTATTTGAAAGCTTCAACCATTTCAGCCGCATTAGCTAAAGAGTCTGATTTAGCGACGTTAATAACCTTTTGGAATTTAGGCGCCGCCAGACCTAACTTAAAATCCGGATCCATTTTTGAATATGTACGGGCAATACCCACATGCGCCGGAAGGTGGTTGGCTTCTTTCTCTAAGACCTTGTTGTAAGCGGTTTCAGCTTCTTTAAGGAAATCGCCCGCATAATAAGTTCTGGCCACCTGCATATATTGTTCAATTGTACCTGTTTCTTCGTCAATCATTGACGCCCAGGCTTCGGCTGCCTTGTCGTATCTTTGGTATATGTAAAGATTTGTAGCGTATTCATTGATAAGCGCTCTCTCTCCGGGTCTCATCTCCATAACTTTGTTGTATTCTTCAAATGCCCTGTCGAGATCCTTGTTGGTTTTGTCCATTGCGGCCTGTAATTCGTCATATTTAGCCTTCAATTCCGCATTGTTTTTGTTCGCATCGCTCTGTTGTTTCGCTGTGTTGAGATCAGCGACCTTCTTAGCATAATCAGGATTCATTTTGATTATTATACGGGCCATATAATAGTGATCCTTCCAAAGTACTCTATCTTCTGAAACACTTTGGAAAAGTTTTTCCATGTATTCGTATGCTTTTTCGTAATCGGGATCTTGTTTGTCGAAATAGGAATATCCAAGCAGACGGTTAAGATAAGATCTTGATCTATCTACCTGAAGGATCTCTTCAACGTTGCTGATTACTTCATCATAATCTTTGGCGTAGAACAATGAGTTTACATACAATATCTTAGCTGGGATATTTCCGGCTGTGAGCTCAAGATATTTTTCATAGTTGGCCTGTGACTGATCCAACCTTTGGGCGCTCCAGTACAATTGTCCTAATTCACGATAAGCCGGAGCAAAATTGGGATCAAGGGCTATAGCTGCCTCAAGATATTGTATAGCCGAGGTCAAGCTTTTACCTTTGATATAGATGTTTCCAATTTTCATGTTCGCAGCGGGTGAAGTTGGGTCGTAATATTCAGCGATCCTGTAATTTTCAATGGCCTTGGAGCCATCGTTCACTGCGATGTAAATATCTCCCGCGATAAGATAAATCTCAGGATTTGTTTTGTCAATGAACTTGGCTTCTCTGATCAATGGAAGAGCTTTTGATGTATCTACTGAGCCATCATACAGATAAGATTCGGCTATTTTTGCCAATGCGAAGGCATAATCAGCTGCCGGAGGCGACATTTTCTTGTTTACTTTCTTGTAAGGCAAAAGATAACTTTTAGCTTTAGTTCTCATCTCCTCAGCGGCCTGAACGTCGCCAAGATAATTGTAAACCTTCGCCAAGCCTACATAGTTTAACGGATCGTTGGGGTTGGCGTTAATACCATCATTGAAAGCGTCTCTCGCTTTGTCGGTATATTCGATAATGGAGTTTGAGATTGTGTCTGAAAAATAATCCAGAAGATAATTTTCCCCCAAGAAGAAGTAGTTCTTGCTATTTGAGGGATCTTGATCGATCAACTGATTAAACATTTCAGCGGCCTGCTCATACTGCTCGCCACTGGTAAGCAATTTAGCGGATTTTAGATCCTGAGCCATAACATTGCCGGAAAAAAGTGTTCCCGCAAGTATCATCCCAATAACCAGTCCGTCTCTTAAAAATGAACTTTTCATAACAGTAATTTTAATTTCTGGGTCAAAGTTAATAATATTTTTTTTTTAACCTCGTTTGATAAATATTTTGTGAACTTTTAATAAATGCCTAATTCTTAGTCATTAAGAGCAAAAAGTATGCCTTAATTTCTGATTACTACCCTCCTCGTGGGCATTATAGAAGGCAATAATCCCGCTTTTAAGACAATTCTTTGTCCCTGTTCCCCGGTAGCGAATTGTATGAATCCTGCCCCTAACCCTGTAAAGGTTTCCCTTGAAATAAACAATATTTCCCGGCAGAACGGGTAACTCTCCTCATAAAGAGTTCCCTGCGATGGGGCGAAATATCTTTTTTCCCGGGAACCCGGGGCAGATATGGCTACAACCTTGATTTTGCTCAGAAGATCGAGTTGTTTTCTGTTGTCCTTGTCGCTTATGTAGGCAAAACTTATGACCCCAAGGGCATCGCTGTTTTCGGCGACAAAATCAATTACCTCACTATGGCTGTTCAAAGCGAAAAAGTAATTTGGAAGGGTGTCGGTCATATTAAATCTCTCTTTCAGATAGCGAATGTTGCCCGACCTGGGGTTGTCAAATATCACCCTGATATTGCCGGAGTTGTCCGATAAACCTATATCGGACCATCTTGAAAAGCTTCCATTGAATATACCATAAACCTCTTCATATCTCAAGAGCGTATCCGGATTGTTTTTATTGACAACAAATGCGATAGCATCTCTGGCGTATGAGGTGGTTTTGGGAAATATCAGGGAGTCATTCAGGAATTGGGTCTGCTCCGCGGTCAGTCTCTTACTGGTAACGATAACTTTCACGGAATCCCTGAGCAGGTCATTTATGACGTCTGGCTCATATTTCAGGTTAGGAGTAATATAAGCGTAGGGGTAAAGGGTCATAAAGGTCTCTATGGTAGTTTCAACGATAGGCGCGAACGATTCATCAACAGCAATTTTTATATTGCCACTTGTTGGAGTTTCTTTTATAGAACCGTTTCTGGAACCGCACGATGAAGTAATCGATATCAAGATAAGAGCAGAAAATAAAATCTCTAAACTTAATTTATAAAAATATAACATAGAGACTTCGGTTTTTCTGAATCTTCTTTTCAAGTTATTGGCCTTGACTTCACAAAAGTCGCGTAATCGTTTCAATTTCACCGGCTCAAAATATTAAAAAAAATATAACTCTTTTAGTGTTAAAAAGATTAAAATGACAGAATAAATGTTCAGTAGGTGTCGTCATCGACTTCTTTTGAGAAAAACAATCTTTTTATCTCTTTATATGATTGATATGCTCTATATGTTCCGAAAATAATAAAAGCGACACTAATTATCACTACCATAGCCGGGTCGAGGGTAAACCATCTGTCGGCGTAAAATATGAGAAATATAGCTGTTCCAAGGTAGAAGAAGACCATGAACAGGCCAAAAACAGCGCGAAACTGTCGCATCATCCTGTTAACGTACATTTGAATCAAAATTTCCGCTAATTTACAAAAAATATGTTTCTAAAAAGAAATAGATATTTCAGGTTATATCAACAGAGAGCTGTCGCCGTAGCTCAGGAACCTGAATCCGTTTTTCAACGCGAATTCATAAATTTTTTTCCAATCGGGCCCCGTCCATGCTGCCAAAAGCAACAATAGTGTACTTTTTGGTTGATGGAAGTTGGTGATCAACCCTTCAATTATCCGGAATTTGTATCCGGGTACTATCATTATTTTTGTGGTGGCCGACAGGTGTGAAAGAGAGTTTCTTTCCATATACTCCAACAATATTTCCAATATCTCTCTCTTTGGGATATCTTCCCTGTTTTCATACGGTTCCCATTGTTTTGTATGCAATTCCTCCCAGGTTATCATTGGGTTTTTCAAAATTTTCCTGCCCAGCCAGTAGAGGCTTTCAAGAGATCTCGCGCTAGTGGTTCCCACGGCAATTGTTCTTGATTCACTTTGAAGCAATCTCTGTAATGTCGACTTGCTTAAACTGTAGTGTTCAGTATGCATTTCATGATCCTCGACCCTTCCGCTTTTGATAGGTTTAAATGTGCCCGCGCCAACGTGCAGGGTAATGTTTTCGGTTTTGATACCGCGGTTTTTAATCGATTCCAACACCTCTTCGGTAAAATGTAATCCAGCTGTTGGGGCGGCGACAGACCCTTCTATTGCCGAATAAACGGTCTGATACCTGGAATAATCATCTTTGTTATCTTCCCTTTTTATATATGGTGGCAGCGGCATATGACCGGCTATCTCCAGAACTTCGCCAAAACTTAATTCCGGGGGATCCCATGTGAATTTGACTCTCCATGCTTCGCCATCGGGGGAGATCTTATTGGCGGTTAGCTTTAACTCCCTGATTTTTATAGGGATTTTTATGCATAATTTTTCTGTTTTCCACTTCTTGAGGTTTCCAATTATACATTTCCACTCCACGCTCGCGGTATTTGACAGGTTTTGGTCATATGATGCTGGTATCAAAGGTTCTATACAGAAAACTTCAATAGTGGCTCCACTCTCTTTATGAAAAAGTAACCTTGCCCTTATAACCTTGGTGTTGTTAAAAATCAGCAGCGAGTTTTGGGGTAGAAGGGAAGAGATGTTTTTGAATCTTTCTTTGGAAATTATACCTTTATTATATAATAACAACAACGACTCATCTCTTTTCTCAACCGGATATTGGGCTATCCGCTCTTCGGGAAGGTTATAGTTGTATTCTTCAATTTCAATATTTTTCATTTACGGTCATAGTTTAAAATAGCCAACAAATTTAATCACTTTTATAAGTTATTTAGTAACTTTGCTTCGCAGTTGGTCGTTCCATCGCCCGTTTTAGCGGGAGGAAAGTCCGGGCAACAGAGAGCGCCATACTTCCTAACGGGAAGACATCCGCGAGGGTGTACCAGCGTAACAGAAAACAACCGCCTCTCTTTGGGGGGGTAAGGGTGAAAATGCGAGGTAAGAGCTCACAGAGTTGGGTGGCAACATCCAATATCGTATGCGTTATGGGTTGAAAGACTATGTATACCGGCTATCAGGGCTGCTCGTCCAATGCCGGGGGGTAGGTCGCTTGAACCTTTCAGTGATGAAAGGTCCAGATAAATGATGGAAACCTGATCCAATCTTTACAGGGGGTATCTGGTACAGAACCCGGCTTACAGACCAACTGCATAAAAACATAAAAAAGAGGGTTGATAGTTTCAACACCTCTTTTTTATTATTATGGATTTTGGTGAGTTTTGGCTGTTTATGGCAAACTGCCAGTGGTGGTGAGGATAATCTAAGATTTATTGTCGTTTATGACGTTGATAGCCGACCGTATTGTCGTCAGTTCGAACAACAGTCTATCCATCAATGATAATTTCAGCATATTGGCTCCATCAGACTTAGCGGTGGCAGGGTCGGGGTGGGTCTCAATGAAGATACCGTCAGCGCCTGCCGCGATAGCTGTTTTTCCGATTGTAGAGATCATTTCCGGCATTCCTCCCGTGACACCTGACTCCTGGTTTGGTTGTTGCAATGAGTGTGTGATATCCATAATCACCGGATAGCCAAATTTTTTCATTATGGGGATGTTCCTGTAATCCACTATCAAATCGTTATAACCGAACATATTGCCTCTCTCTGTCAGCATAATATTGTTATTACCCGATTGTTTGACCTTATCGATGGCGTACCGCATTGACTGACCCGATAAAAACTGGCCTTTTTTTATGTTGATATGTTTGCCGGTTTTCGCGGCGGCCAGCAAAAGATCGGTTTGACGGCACAAAAAAGCGGGGATTTGGAGAATATCGACATATTTGGCGGCAAAAGCGGCCTCTTCGGGGTTATGGATATCGGTAATAACCGGTATATCGAATTTCTGCGCGACACCGGCTATGATTTCCAAACCTTTTTTATCGCCGATGCCCGAAAAAGAGTCTATTTTGGATCTGTTCGCCTTGCGGTAGGAGGATTTGAAGATAAATGGGATTTTGTATTTGTCTGTCAATTCAACCATCTTCTCCGCGGTTTTGAAGATTATCCCCTCATTTTCCACTACGCAGGGGCCGGCAATAAGCAAAAAATTCCGCGAATCGCTATATTTTAATTTTGGTATCATATCTGGCTGGTTTTATCGTAACTGATTTTTGTCGTTTATAAAGGTCTGAGAGCGGCATAATTCAACTTAACAGCATTTTTTATGTTTTTTATAAATTTAATAATTGTATATGCCGTTCCAGTCTTTTCCTATTTTTTTTCTGATCTCTTCCTCTCTCCGGTTTTTCCCCGGATTGTAAAATATCTTCCCCTTTATCGCTTCAGGTAGAAAGATGTCGCTTAC
>DUOU01000319.1 GCA_012838685.1 Bacteroidota bacterium
TCTTCACAGTAGCCACATAGATTATTGCCATTTCTGTTGTCGTTCATTACCCATAAGGTAACAAATATGTGTCCACCGCGATCAACTACCATTTTCATACCTCCTAAAGTGTCGTAGCAATATTTATCTTTTGGAGCTATTTGTCCCATTGGAAATTCTGCATTAGGATGTATTTCTGTTTGAGGATGAAATATATTCATATCATCAACATAGTAGTTGCCAAGCCTCCACACACAGCTATCCCATGCTTTTGTTTTGTCACCGTCTCCTCCATCGAAACCGAATACTGGCCATTTGCAATACACTGGTGGATTACCTTGCATATCGGGGGCAGGATAAGCAATGCCTGCCATGGGAGGACAAGAATACATGATACTATCTTTTACTACGGCATCGCCTGGGCAATGATTATGGTAAGGTATCAAAGAATATCCATGTAGCCAACCTGTATCTATAGGTGTGAGGTTCCCGGGATTTTCAAATGATTGTGGATTACCCATTGGGTCGTACCATTCCCATAGGTTAGCTCTTGAGCGTGCTACTAAACTGCTGTCTGATTTTAAAGAGTCATAGGCTGTTACTTGAATACTTAATTCTGATTTACACAATTTATTGTCTTCAAAAAACCAATCGTTAATAGGCGGATACCCAACAGGAATAGTTGCAAAGGCTTCAACTGTATCTTTACAGCCTTGAGCATTGGTAAGGATTAAATTAACTATAAAAATTCCAGTATCGTATTCATAAGTATAAGATCCTACTGGACTGCTTCCCGTGTGTGTAGTATCTGGAGCTGCGGCAGAGCCAAAGACTTCTGTTTCACCCCAATCCCATAAAAAATCAACTATGGGCGAGGAAGTTACAATAGAATCTGCTAACATTGAAACGAAATGCGGAAAGCAACCCCCAGGTTTTTCACCCATCATTACATTAGGAACTATCTGAAATGCAATAGCTGATAACTTATAAATATCTATTTGTTGTACATACACATCACATACACAACCATAGCCTGTAGTAACCCAAACTCTTGCTTCCCAAGAACCATAGGAGCCATAGACGTGTGTTACACTATCGCCTTTTACATTGGCACTACCATCACCAAAATCCCATGATGCATCGGATAATCCTAAGTCATCTTCTGGGTTAGTAACAGTACGGTTTAGAAAAAATATAGTGGCATTAGGATCACAATGGTCTGTATCGTGAATTTCTATAATAGGTTCTACATCATCAAACACCCAAATAGCTTGTTGCTTGACAGCCGTGTCGTTACAGCCTAATCTACTTGTTGCAATAGTTGTTATGGTGTACTTTCCTGGTGTGTCGTATGTTGTGCTTACTCCAATGGTTCCAATTCCTTCTTTTCCATTGCCAAAGTCCCACTTATAAAAGTTAGCTCCATAACCTGTACCTGTAAAAGATACTGTTTTTCCCAATCCACAAATCACAGTGTCGGAAGCCTGAAAAGAGGCTTCAAAAACAACAACAGCTACATAGCTTGCTTTTTCTATGGTGTCTTTACAGCCTACACTGTTAGTTACAATAAGAGATACATCATAATATCCTGTTCCATATGTTTTTGTTGGTGGATTTTTCTGTGTACTATTAGTACCATCGCCAAAATCCCA
>DUOU01000177.1 GCA_012838685.1 Bacteroidota bacterium
AATTTTCGTTCAGAGCGTCGAGACGTTGGCCCTTTTTGGAGTACATCCATATATTTTTCCGCATTTCCTCCCTGCTCTTGCCGAAGTGCGTATAGTAGTCGTCCATGCTCATCCGTCCGCCACCCAAAAAGAACTGCAAAACCGCCTCCTCAAAGGATTGCGGCTCTTTTATCAGCCTTTCTTGGTCGGCCTTGCTCATCGGCCAGCCTTTTCTTTTGCTCCTCGTGTTTTTTTGCCCAATATTGTTATTTTCAGAAATATTTGTACCTTTGTCTTGTAAATTCACTTCTTGCGTAGAAACAAGGTTCGGCAGACCGCTTTCGCGGTTTCCGGCTAAGCGCATTTCAGAGCCGGAGGAAGTGAATTTATTATAAACGATAGCAGCGTTCTGTAGTTTATTTTGCAGGGCGTTTTTGTTTATAATATGGTTGCTTACAACTACTTCTTTACTTCCTTTGCTTACTGTCACACTTTCAAAATGGATGTGTTTTTTGCCCACGCCATCCGTAAATGTCTTTACAAAAAGGAGTTTTGTGTCACGTTCAGCGTTGTCTATCGGGTCATATTCTTCTAAAATAACATCAGGGTTTGTTAATGTGGGTTTGGCCATCCCTAATTGATCTGTTCTGCCTTTGGCTTGCATTTTCAAGTACTGGTTCTCGCCCATTATTACTTGGCCTATAGGAGTTTCAACTTCCCCTGCTTCCCCAAACTCGGCGTACCAATTTTCAGGTGTCAATTCAAGAACCGGCATAGGTTCGGCTTGTTGTTCCATTATAGAAACAAGGTCTCGCGCTTCTGTTTTTGATAGTGGTTCTGTCGTTTCCCATTCCACTTGTGTCTCTTGAACGGGCGGTCGCTCCTGTACTTGTTCCCGCTGCTCCGTAGTTTCTCGTGCTTTGTCCGGTCGCACTTGTTTCTGTACGGGACTTTTAATTGTACCATTCTGGAATTTAGATTATAATCGCTTATATTTGAGGTAAGTTATCCGGGGCGGCAATGACGTACCCTCCCTTTCGGTAATGGGGGGGGTACTGAAGGCCCAAACGGGCGTTCCGGTAAAACGTTACCGTAGGAAGAGAACGAAAAATCGTCCTCTTCTTTATTTGTGGCCACATCCCCTTTGGTCGCGACCACTATGAAATTGGAATTTTGTTGGGGTTCTTGATGGTCCAAGTCCTCTGTTCAGACAATTACCGGAAACTCTTCCTTGATGGTATCGGACACCGCATTGGCGATTTTTTTCAAGGTCGCGCTTCAATTCCTATAATTTTTTTTGCGGTGATCTTGTTTTATAAAAAATGTGTATATTTGTGGTGGCTGTCGTTCCGAAAGGGACTTCGGTCTCCAAGGGCCCGACAAGGAAAGTTGTCGGGCTTTTCCTTATATTCTTGATCCTATCTGAAAGAGATTCCCAAACCTGCTGATAATACATTATACTGTGTTCTGGTATAGTCGGCATGGATGGTGATCACGGAGAACTTCAACCTGAAACCTATGTTTGCCCTTAGTCCGGAGAAATTTTCGACATTGATCTCAGGGAAATCATCCCCGGTCTTCACCCCGGCATCGTTATAAATAACTTCACCCTCCTCAACACTTGGAAGCGGGAAGTTGCCCGACATCACTGCCTTGAACTGGGTCTGGCTGTAGCCGAGACCTCCGTAGAATGAGATTACGGGCAGGTTTACCGAGGCTATGGCGCTTACGTTCATGGCGCTCATAGTGATTCCAAGTTTCTGGTCGTTGAAATCTGTCGTTGCGTTGTATGTTGAGTAACTCTGGGTATGCTTCCCATCGGGTTCCAGGTTCAGAGGCACATTAGCCTCCAGTTTGGTATAAGCCCCAAAAAGAGAGACATCCACCGGTAGCAAGTTGCTTCCCGGAATATACTGCATAACGCTGTGCATAAGACCTACGCCCCACAGACCAACGTTTCCGTTCTTGATATCCAGGGTAGGCATATACCTCACCTTAACTTCGGTACCCAGGGGCAGACCGATACCAAGCTGCGCCGTGGGAGCAGGAAGAAAACCAAGGCTGGTACCGGGAGGGGTGTTGAAGGTGGCGACATTAACAGGAGGAAAACCCGGCTGGTTAACGGAATAGGTCATTTCAGGACCTTTATCCAGACCTCCGGCGGCGGTAGGGGCCATGGTATTGCTTCCGGTAACGGAAAGGTTGTTGGATAGGCCTATTTCCGTGACATCAAATGATTTTGCGGATGTCGGCACCATTCCCACGTTCAGCCCCAATGTAAGATCAAATCCCGAGAATTTGTGTGGTTTGGCGGTATTGTACCAGCTTCCGTTCATGCCGGCTCCAAAAGCGTTCGCCCACGGGGAGATATAGGCTTCAATAAACTTCACTCCATCTTCGGGAGCGCTTCTTAGAAAATCCACATCCACCAATTGTGAAAAACCGGTGGCCGACATCAGTAAAAGCCCGGTTATCAACGCGACAATCCGTTTCGAAAAATATCTGCTCATAATTTTAATTTTTTACTTAACCATTACTGAACCAAAAATATAACTTTTTATTGATTAAAAAAATATTGTCCCACTGATGAGACTTATAAAAGGGTAATCATGCGAAGTATCGAAATAATCGTTTCAGCGGCAGCGCGGGGTCCAACAAAAAACTGTTTTCATCTGAAAACTGTCACAATAGTTAAATTTTTATTATATTGATCGGCCACCCTGTGTTGAAACCTTGAATATGGCGATAACGCTTTACTAAATATTGAACGTGACTTACCCGACCGCTCTATGTTGAAACCAATTGTTACTACGCTTGTAATAAGCATTCTGACATCAGGTTCTCTTCTTTTTGCCCAAGAGAACGGTGTGATTGAAGCCACCACCACAAATTCCGCTATTATAATTGACGGAGTATTGAATGAAGAATCCTGGAAGGAGGCCCGGGAAATATCCGATTTTATCCAATATGAACCTGCCGAAGGCAAGGAATCGGACCACAAAACAGTGGTCAGGATTCTTTTTGGGAAGGATGACCTGTATGTTGGCGCCTTGCTGTATGACACAAGGAGCAATATTGAGAACAATCTGGGCAGAAGAGACGAGTATAACAGGGCCGACTGGTTCATGGTATCGCTGGATTCTTACTATAGCGGCAGAACAGCCTTCACTTTTGCCGTCAATGCCGCGGGAGTCCAACTTGACGGGCAACAGGATGATAACCGAAGGGTCAGTTCCGGGGAAGTCAACCCTTTGTTGCCGGCCGGACTTGATGTCTCCTGGGACGCGATCTGGTATTCAGCGGTAAACATTACGGATGAGGGTTGGTCTGTGGAAATGAGGATACCATACAACATGCTCAGATATTCAAGAAAGGAGATACAGACCTGGGGTGTTTATTTCTCAAGACGCATCCCGAAATCCGGTGAGTTTTCTGAATGGCCATATATCCCGCGGAGCCAAAGAAACAACCTTGTTTCGGGATATGGGAAGATTACCGGTATAAAGGGGATTGACCCCCGACCCAATATTCAGGTGCGTCCGTACGTTCTGGGGGCTCTTAATGTGTTTGAAAATGAAAACATTCCCGGAAAGGCTGATCATAGTTTCAGGGGCAATGTCGGAGGAGATATTAAACTGGGGATAGGACCCAATGTCATTCTTGATGCGACTATAAGACCCGATTTTGGACAGGTTGAGGCCGATCCGGCTGTTTTGAATCTCACGGCTTTCCAGACCCTTTTTCCCGAAAAACGTCCATTTTTCCTGGAAGGCGCCGATATATTTAAGTTCGGTATCGGATACAGTAGGCTCTATTATTCAAGGCGTTTTGGCGCTGACGAACCTATAATAGCCGCCATGAAACTCTCGGGCAGAACCAGTAAGGATCTGTCGTTCGGACTTATGGGCGTAACTGCCGGAGATGATTTTAATCCTACAAATAATTATGCCGTGTTCCGCGCGAGCCAGAGAATAAAAGAATTCTCGTCGGCCGGAGGTATCCTTACATATTATTTCAGTCCTGCCGGAGAGGGAAGCGGTTGGCAAAGCCTTACCGGAGGTGTTGACTGGGACATTAGATTTAATGACAATAAATATGGCTTTGAGGGAATTATGGCATTTTCCGACAGGTTTTCAACTGTTCAGGATGTAGAGGAACAGAAAGGTATGATGAGCAGCCTGGTGTTAAGGAAAAGACAAGGGATCTTTGACGGGCACGTGGCTTTTCTTATGTTTACCGATCAGTACAATCCTAACGATATTGGCTGGATCACCTCTGAGCAGAACTGGTACCAGATATGGGCCAATGTCAAGTATAAGCTCGCCAAAGGAAAGGAATTCGGCAACTTTCAGCGGGGGGAACTTGGCATGAGCTATGAAAGATGGCTCTCTATTCTGGAACATTATGATATGGGGAGCAAAACAAACCTGAAGATAAACCTTATAACAAAGGAGTTCAGACAGATCATGGCCGCTGTAACACTGTTTGATCCCTTGGGAGGATATGACCTGTGGGAGACAAGGGGCCTGTGGGTCTGGGCAAAACCCAGGGGAGCTGAAATATCAGCGGAGGTTTCAAGTGATTCCAGGAAAAAATGGAAAACAACTCCCAAAGTAGCTGTCAGAAAATATGATGACAAAGGTTCGGAATTCCTTATGGATCTTCAGAGTACAATAAATCTGGGCACAAAAGTTTCTCTGATGGCGAACATAAAGGGTTCACTGGAAAACAATAAAACGGCGTGGGCTTCGAATGAGACATTTCTGACGGATTACTCCGGATGGAAAATAGGCAATAGATCAGTTTCGCCGGAGAACCTCGCTGAGGCGGATTTCACATCTTTTGATGACAAGGGAAAACTTGGCGGTATCCTTGATGCGGTTCAGGAATATAAACCGGGGCAGTATTATGTGCCGGTATTCGGGACCCGCGATACAAGATCGCTCGACTTTACCTTAAGGGCTTCACTGACCTTTACAAGCAAATTCTCGATGCAGCTGTATTCACAACTTTTTACAGCCAAAGGAAGGTACTCAAATTTCAGCATCCTGGCTGATCCGGACAATATGGTGCCTTTCCCTGAGTATCCCAAAAAGAGAGACTTTAACTATAAAAACTTGCAGCTGAATTACGTAACACGGTGGGAATATAGGCCCGGGTCCGCTCTTTATTTGGTTTGGAGCCATTCGCGCAGCAAGGATGAAGAGTTGAATCCTCTCGCTCCCTGGGGCGATTCAATATATGACCAATCAATTGGAGGACAAATCACGGAACTTTTCAGGACCTTTCCGGGAAATAGTTTTATGATCAAACTGGATTACGCTTTCCATTAAAATTGGTTTCCCCGGATCTGCGGGCCAACCTAGGGAACAATATGGCTTTAGCGGCGACCGTTATCCAGGTATCGCATATCGAATAATTTAATATTTTTGTATCGATATAATTAAGAAATTTATACATATTTTAGCATTGTTTATGGGTTTTTGATGCCGGAATATCGTAATTAAACCAAAATAGGTCAAAGTGAAGAAGGCGGCTTTAACATTGTTGGTAATACTCTTTTTCGCATCGGGCCTGGAGGCCCAGAAAGGGGTTCCTTATATCACCTATTTCAATGAGAGCGCTGAAATGGAAACCGGAAACTGGGCGGTTGTCCAGGATGAAACCAACGTAATGATTTTCGCCAATAAAAGGGGATTGCTTACTTATGACGGACATCAATGGCGGCAGTTGTCTTTCAAGCCGACCCTTTCCGTTATGGAGAAAGATCCCATCAATGGCCATATATTTGTCGGGGCCGACAATAGTTATGGGGTACTCGAAAAAAACGAACAGGGTGGTTATGATTATAACCGGCTTTCAGGTGACACAACGGCGATAGGCCTGATTGCCGATATAATGTTCACCGACACGACCGTCATTTTTTGTTCCCCAAAAAGTATAAGTGTACACCGTCTGGATGATCTCTCTTCCCGTAAAAGATGGTATGCCGACGCTGACCGTCCTTTTTCGGGACTGATAACGCATAACGGCAAACTTTTTTTTAACGTTCATGGCACGGGACTTTATAGGATAGACGCCGATACTCTTTTTCCGTTGGTGACAGGATTTTTGACCCGGGACAAGGAGGTGCTTTTCAGTTTTCCGTATGACGACGAAAAACGGCTGGTTGGCACGAGCGGGAACAAACTTCAACTGTTCGACAGGGTGATCTACTCCGACTATAAGATGGACAATCCGGAATATCTTGAGGAAAATATCTTATCGGGCGCCGTGATGGTCAACGATTCAACAATAGCCTTGACAACACTGTACGGGGGTATAATGTTGATAGAGAAGGAAACCGGCAAAATGGTGAATATATTCAACTATCAGAACGGACTGCCCGATGATGAGATATATAGTGCGGGTATCGACAATAATGGAGGCCTGTGGATAACACATAGGTATGGAGTCTGCAGGGTTGACTTACGGTTGCCCGTGGCCTCTTTCAACCATTACCCCGGACTTGAAGGCTCGGTCCTTACGGTCCTGAAAAATGGGAATTCTCTCTATATAGGCACAAATGAGGGACTTTTTCATCTTGATCAGGTTTCTGAATATGACAATGTTGAAGTTTTGTACCGCATACCGCCATCTGAGGACGATGATACCGAGGAGGTTAAGGAAGATAGTAGCGAGGCGAACCGGCCGGCGATGAGGTTTTTTAACCGACTTTTTTCCGGAGGCGGGACCCAGACAAGGGAAATAGAGTCCCAGGAGACAACTGCTCCCGTTGCCGAACCTGAACCAAAGGTACAATATGGCAAAAGAACGGTGAGGGTGCTGAAGTCGCTTAAATATATCTACAGACCTGTTAGTGGTATCAATAGCAGTATAAGGCAAACGGTTGATGCCGGATATGGAATGCTTGTGGTTAGCAGTGCCGGAATATATTATGTCGAAAATGACAAGGCAACTTATGTCCCTGTTAGTGGTAGCGTCAATTCTATCGCCAGGATCGACGATCAACATTTCCTGGTCTGTATGGATAAAGGGCTGACAGCCATAGAGTATGATGGCAAAAAGTGGAACAACACCGACTGGATGGTTAAAACCTCTCTGCCGGTGAAAAATGTCGCTATAATGGACGAATCCCATCTATGGTTGGGTTCAGAGAACAGGTTGTACAGCGTTATGGGCAGGGCGATGCGGGATAGCTGCGCCGTAAAAGGATATGAGATACAATCCGGTTATCCTGTTGAATTTGATGTGGCTTTTGCCGGTGATACCCTTTTTGCCTTGTCTGAGGCTGGCATTTACAGGTACGACAACTTGACCGATACCTTTATCTC
>DUOU01000178.1 GCA_012838685.1 Bacteroidota bacterium
AAGATTGACAAATCAATGGCGGTTAACAGAGAGATATACAACATTATCTTGAATGAACCCGATAACGAAACCGCCTCCGCTAAAGTTGAAGAATATTTAAGGAGTTATCTTAAAAAAAGGTTGATATTCAAGAAATTGGTCGATATCCAGGTAAAGGCTACCATGGCCTCTATGACTCCCGATGCCATAGCATGGCTGAGGTTCTTCTTCCAAACCGACCCCGATAACTATTGGAGCAAAGTTGAGTGTCCGGTTCTGGCGCTGAACGGCGACAAAGACTTGCAGGTTGCCTCGGCTGTAAACCTGCCTGCCATAGTTAGTGCCGTGAAAAGTGGTGGCAATGAAAGGGTGGAAAGCATTGAGTTGCCGGGATTGAACCATCTTTTCCAGCATTCTGAGACGGGAAATCCCAATGAATATGGCTCGATTGATGAGACCTTTTCACCTGAAGTCCTGGATATTATGGCTAATTGGATCAACAGCCTCTAAACTTTCGACCACTTGGAATTGGATTTTGCTGCCACGGTGAATAGGGTAAAATTGGGTCGCATGGTCGTGCCGAAATAGGACAGAACCTGGAAGACCAATAATTTTTCGGTATTAGTTGTACCGGCGGGAACTTTCATCCGGAATATTAGATTACATTTGCCCGCTACAACGAGCTTCTTCCAAACAACAAACAGTTTTTGATCTGGAGAGGCTGTTTTAACGCTAAGAATATTTCAAATAATGGATATGGAAGATATTACACCTATTCCCGCCGCGATAGTGGACGAAGTTTACATGAAAAGTGGATTGTCGGTTCTCTCAAAAGCGTCGATCCGCGAGATGGGCAAACTGGTAAATGAAATTGAGGCCAGATCAGGCAAGAAATTTATCCATATGGAGATGGGGGTTCCGGGTCTTCCCGCAACTAAAATCGGTGTCGATGCCGAGATAAAGGCGCTTAGTGAAGGGGTGGCGTCGATTTATCCAAATATTGAAGGCATTCCGCAGGTGAAAAAAGAGGCATCCAGATTTGTAAAGCTTATGATGGATGTCGATATCTCCCCACAGGGATGTGTGCCTACGGTTGGTTCGATGCAGGGAGGGTTGGCGGCATTTATGACAGCCGGCTTTCGCGATAAAAAAAGAGATACGATATTGTTCATTGATCCGGGGTTCCCTGTGCAGAAACAACAGCTCTCATTGCTTGGCATTCCCTACAAGACATTCGATGTTTACAGGTTTCGGGGAGATAAGTTAAAGGATAAACTGGAATCCTATCTCAAGGATGACAACATAGCCGCTATCGTCTATTCATCGCCCAACAATCCTTCATGGATATGTTTAACCGACAAAGAGCTGAAAATAATCGGGGAGAAGGCTACGGAACATGATCTCATTGTGATCGAAGATCTGGCTTACTTTGGCATGGACTTCAGGAAGGATTACTCGGTTCCGGGAGAGCCTCCCTTCCAACCAACCGTGGCTAAATACACCGACAACTATTTGTTGATGATCTCGGCTTCAAAAATATTCAGTTATGCCGGACAAAGGATAGCCTTTGTAGCTATTAGCGATACTTTGTACCATAGAAAATACCCGGATCTTAAGCTGAGGTTTTCATCGGATGAATTTGGCCACTACCTGGTTTATGGGGCACTTTATGGTATTTCGTCGGGTACGTCACATTCAGCTCAATATGCCTTGGCGGCAATGTTGAAATCGGTGAACGATGGCGACTTTAACTTTGTGGATCCTATAAAAGAGTACGGTGAGAAGGCCAAAATAATGAAGCGACTCTTTTTGGAGAACGGTTTTGAGATTGTATATGACAAAGATGAGGATCTTCCGCTGGCGGACGGGTTTTATTTTACGATAGCCTATCCCGGTATGCTCAGCGATGAACTGCTCAAGGAGTTTCTCTATTATGGTATAAGCGCCATATCGTTATCTATCACCGGGAGCGAGAACAAGCAGGGGTTGAGAGCCTGCGTATCGTTCGTGCAGAGGGAAGAGTTGCCTGTCTTGGAGGAGAGGTTGAAAATATTTGCCCAAAATCATCCGAGGTAAATTTTGTATACTCTCCAACGTTTTGTTAGATTTGTAGATCAAATACACCTTAAAAAATAAAGATATGATAATCCATCAACTGTCGGTTTTTCTGGAAAACAGAGCGGGTCGTCTTGCCAAGGCGTTGAGTGTTATTGGAAGCGAGAAGATAAAAATCATTGCTTTGAGCGTTGCCGACACCTCTGATTTTGGTATACTTCGCATGATTGTTTCCAATGCGGAGAGGGCAAAGACTCTGCTAAAGGAAAATTCATTTTCAGCCAATATTACCGATGTAATAGCGGTTAACACAAACAGTGAGGCGAAATATTACTCTGAAGTACTCGGTATTTTATCGGATATCGATATCAGTGTGGAATATACGTACGCTTTCAAAAAGAATGGTGACTCTGTTATCATTCTACAGTGCGATGATAATCAAAAGGCCATCAAGGCTCTGACAAATAACAACATCAGCTTGATGAAGGCGGAAGATATTTACAGTATTTAAGTCAACAATAAATTATTGCGGGAAACTATGGCAATCTGGAACAGTCACTTTGAATGTATGTCCAGGGAAGAGATTAGACATCTTCAAAGCGAGAGGTTAAGGGAGACGGTTGAGAGGGTTTATTTCAATGTTCCTTATTACAGGCATAAAATGCAGGAAGCGGGCTTGGGACCCGAAAACATAAATACAATAGATGATATAGTAAAACTCCCGTTTACCAATAAGTCAGATTTTCGCGATAATTATCCGTTCGGCCTTTTCGCTTTACCGATGAGCGAAATAATCAGGGTACACGCTTCATCGGGTACAACCGGAAAACCTACTGTTGTGGGATATACGCGTACCGACCTTTCAATCTGGTCGGAGGTGGTTGCGCGCACCCTTACAGCCGCCGGGGCCGGGAACCATGATTATATCCAGGTGGCTTACGGTTATGGGCTGTTCACGGGTGGATTGGGATTGCACTACGGTGGGGAAAAGATCGGAGCCTCGGTTATTCCGGTTTCGGGAGGAAACACAAGCAGGCAAATCCAGTTGATGAAGGATTTTGGGACAACCATCCTCGCCTGTACCCCATCTTATGCGCTCTACCTGGCCGAGGCACTGGAGGAGAGCAACATCAAGCGCGAAGAACTCAAGATAAAGGCAGGTGTTTTTGGGGCTGAGCCATGGACCGAGAACATGAGAAGGGAGATAGAGGAAAAATTGGCTATCAAGGCGATAGATATATACGGACTTAGTGAGATTATTGGTCCGGGAGTCGCATCTGAATGTGAATATCAGTGCGGTTTGCATATCAATGAGGACCATTTTTTCCCGGAGATAATCGATCCTGAAACGGGAGAGGTGCTTCCTGAAGGGGAGATTGGGGAACTGGTCTTCACCACAATCACGAAACAGGGATTGCCGTTGCTAAGATACAGGACACATGATCTTTCCCGTTTGATTCGCGAAAAATGTGAGTGTGGAAGAACTTTGGTAAGAATGGAGAAATCTCTTGGCAGAAGCGATGATATGCTTATAATCAGGGGAGTAAATCTTTTTCCATCGCAGGTTGAGACTGTTTTGCTGGAGATGAAAGAGATAAATCCCCACTATCTTATCATAATTGACAGGGTAAATAATCTGGATACCATTGAGTTGCAGGTGGAAGTGGATGAGGATTTCTTTCAGGACAAGATCAGTCAGTTACAAAGTATCAAGAATAGGCTGGCCAATAATTTGCACAACGCGACGGGCCTGGGATTCAAGGTTACCCTTGTGGAACCAAAAACCATCGCTCGCACCGAGGGCAAGTCAAAAAGGGTTATTGATAAAAGAAAATACTAGAACTCTTCCATCCTGTATTCAAGAGTTATGCCGTTAACTTCGGCAAAATCGTCGATCGCATTTTTTATCGGCTCGATTATTTCGCGATAACTGGCTCCAAAACGGAATACCAATTTTCTGGATTTTTTTCTTTTAAAATGTACGCTAAGCGGAAAGATCTCTATTTTGTCGAGTTCGTCGGGCAATATCCGTTTTGCCGGAAATATTGAGTGCTGTTTATACTGGATGGTATTGGCCTCTATTTTTAAGTATTTCCTTGTCTTGCCAAGACCGTAGCAGATTTGGTACAGACCAAACAAAATGATAAACACTATTGGATAGACTGACTCCTTTGTCAGTTGTCGGTTTCTGAGATTAATTGTCAACCAGCTTATCGCTAACGCGATACATACAAAACCAAAAACGGCCCCAACTACCCTGAGGAATTTGTTTGGGCTGTTGATATCGAGTGAAAATTCCTTTTTTTCCATTGGAACAAAGATAGACATTTGTATTTTTGAAACGAAAACAAAATTATCCGCTTATGCTCTTGAGTTGGTTTTAGTAATCAACTTTTAAGCAATAGGTTAATTTGAGCAGATTTCACAAATGAGAATAGATATACTTACCGTTGTCCCGGAATTGTTGGAAAGCCCTCTTAACCACTCAATCGTAAAAAGAGCGAAAGAAAAAGGTTTGGTGGAGATCAATGTAATCAACATCAGGGATTTTACGTCGGATAAACACAGAACTGTCGATGATTACGCTTTTGGGGGAGGAGCGGGGATGGTAATGATGATTGAACCGGTGTTCAAGGCCATTAACAAATTAAAAAGTGAGCGGGAGTACGACGAAATAATATACACATCGCCTGATGGAGAAAAATTTGACCAGAAAATGGCCAACCGACTTTCACTGTTGGAGAATATCCTGATTTTGGCCGGACATTATAAAGGTATTGACCAAAGGATAAGAGATTTTCTGATTACCAAAGAGATATCTGTTGGTGATTATGTCTTGTCAGGTGGCGAGATTCCCGCCGCATTGATAACCGATGCCATTGTCAGGCTTGTTCCCGGAGCCATTTCAGATGAACAGTCGGCCCTCTCGGATTCTTTCCAGGACGATCTGCTCGCTCCCCCGGTTTATACGCGACCAGCCATATTCAATGGCTGGAAGGTTCCGGATGTCCTTATGTCGGGCAATGCCGCGGAAATAGATAAATGGCGGCATGACCAATCTGTTGAACGAACAATGAAAATTCGTCCCGACCTTATGGGTGATGACGAATATGAATAATTATTTACATTTACTGCATAATTATTCATTTTTCTTTTACAATAAAGAAACTCTTTTGTAAATTGCGTCCGTTTTAAATTAATATGGATCAAAATTTAATTATTATGAAAGCAGAGGATTTTATCAAGCGGGAGCATAAATATGGCGCGCATAATTACCATCCGCTACCGGTAGTTTTGGATAGGGGAGAGGGACCATTTGTATGGGACGTTGAGGGCAAAAGGTATTTTGATTTTCTTTCAGCTTATTCAGCAGTAAACCAGGGTCATTGTCATCCCAAGATTATCAACGCCTTAGTTGATCAGGCGAAAAAATTAACCTTAACATCCAGGGCTTTCTATAATTCCGTTCTTGGTGAATATGAAGAGTATATTACAAAGTATTTTGGATATGACAAAGTATTGCCGATGAACTCGGGCGCCGAAGCTGGAGAGACTGCCCTGAAATTATGCCGTAAATGGGCTTATAAGGTAAAAGGTATAAAAGATGGCAACGCCAAGATAATATGCTGTGATGGGAACTTCCACGGGAGGACTATCACAATTATTTCCATGTCTACCGACCCTGACGCTAAAAATGACTACGGTCCGTTTACGCCCGGTTTTGTTGTTATACCTTACAACAATATTGACGCTCTCGCCAATGCCTTGAAAGATCCGGATGTTGCCGGTTTTATGGTTGAGCCGATACAAGGTGAAGCCGGGGTATATGTGCCCGACGAAGGTTATCTCAAAAAAGCAAAAGAGCTGTGCGAAAAGAACAACGTGTTGTTCATAGCCGACGAGGTGCAGACAGGTATCGCCCGAACCGGGAAACTTTTGGCCTGTGATCATGAGGAGGTTCGTCCTGATATCCTTATTCTTGGAAAAGCCCTTTCAGGAGGCGCTATGCCAATATCGGCTGTTTTGGCCGATGATGGGATCATGCTTACCATCAAGCCGGGAGAACATGGCTCGACATTTGGAGGAAACCCTCTCGCGGGCAAAGTTGCCATGGCCGCCCTTGAGGTGGTCAGGGAGGAAAAACTCGCGGAAAACGCGAGTCGGCTTGGAGAGATTTTCCGGAAAGAGTTGAAATCAATCAAATCTGAGATGATCGAGGTTGTTAGGGGTAAAGGTCTGCTGAACGCTGTTGTCATTAAACCCAAAAACGGCAAATATGCGTGGGATGTTTGTCTGGCCATGAAAGAAAACGGTTTGATAGCGAAACCTACACATGACCATATCATCCGATTTGCTCCTCCTTTGGTCATTACTGAAGCGCAGCTTATGGAAGCCATCGGTATTATCAGGAAGACACTCAAAGAGTTTTAACAGATAATCATCATAAAAACGGGAGGCCGCGATGTCAGCATAAAACGACATTACGGCCTCCCGTTTTTTTAATGAAACGGAAAATAGATCGATTCAGAAAAAAATGTTATAATTTAGTGCGATATTAACTTAATAGCACTCTCTTTATCACGAAAAAAAATGAAAAGATCAATTTATAAATCGTTGGCAATAGCGGCTATTCTCGCGATTGCTCCATCTTCACTGTCCGCTCGGGAGGTAATCAAGGAGTTCAAAAAAGAGTACACTGCCCAACAAGGCAACACGCTTGAGCTGGACAATAAATATGGAGATATTATTGTGACTACCGGTAACGACAATAAAATTGTTGTAAATGTTGTTGTTACTTTGAGCCATCCCGATCAGGATAGGGCTGAGAGGGATATCTCTTATATTAATGTTGAATTCGCGGAGTTTCCAGGGAACTTTTCGGTAAAAACGGTTATGGACACTAAATTTAATGTGGCGGCTTGGGGAGGAAAAAATAAAAAATTTGAGATAAAGTATATGGTATCGGCGCCATCCTGGATAGATCTTTCCGTGATAAACAAATATGGCAGCGTGGAGGTTGGCCAACTTGACGGGAGATTCGTGGCTAATGTGCAGTATGGTGACCTTACAGTTTCTGGACTTTCGAGAGGCAATGTCAAGCCGGTAAACAACATCAATATATCCTATGGAAACGTTAAAATAGGTGAGGCCGGATGGCTGGATTTTACGGCGAAATATTCATCGGATATCACTGTTGGCCAGGTTCAGGCTATCGCCATGGATACAAAATATTCCAAAATAGATATGGATGATGTAAGCTCAATTGTAATTAATTCCAGATACGATAAATATAATCTGGGAAATGTTAACAATATGGTTGTTAATGGAGGGTATACCGACTTTAATGTGGTTTCCATAACAAAAAAATTGGATCTAGAATGTAAGTATGGTTCGTTCAAAACAGGCTCGGTTTCGGCTGGATTTGAACAGATTGACATCAATACATCATATACGGATGTCTCCTTGATGATCGACAGTGAAGCTTCCTATGAACTTGACGCCAATATCTCTAATGGGAAAATTGAATTTGACGATAAGCTTTTTGACCGCCAAAAACAGATAATCAACAAATCTTCCACCGAACTGGAAGGGACGGTCAATTCCTCCTCAAACGGACAAGCCGGAAAAGTGTTTATTCAGGCCTCTTATGGAAATATAAAATTAAATTGACGTTTGGCCGTTGGACAACAACTCCTTGGCGTTTGTTAAGGCAGCTTGGGTTATCTCACTGCCACTGAGAAGACGGGCTATTTCAACAATCCGTTCTTCATTTGTCAAAAGCTTTATCCTGGTGACCGTTGCTTCACCGGAATCATCTTTATAGACATGATAGTGGATGTTGCCCCGTGCCGCCACTTGTGGCAGGTGGGGTATATTTATCACCTGCATGAAACGGCCCATTTCATTGAGAATGACACCTACCTTGTTGGCCACCTCCCCGGAAACGCCCGAGTCTATCTCATCGAATATTATGGTTGGTAACCCCGAATTTTTGGAAAGAAATGACTTTAGACTTAACATGACGCGCGAAAGTTCACCACCTGACGCAATTTTCGCGAGATTTTCAGGCTCTATCTGTTTGTTCGCCGAGAACATGAATTCAGCCCTGTTTTTTCCGGTGGGGGTGAAATCGCTCGTATCCGTGAGTTCAATATGAAATCTGGCATTAACCATTCCGAGATTTCTGAGAAGCTCGGTGACTTTATGCTCAACTTCCGGCAATACATCTCTTCTCGATTTTGAAATATTGGCCGCGAGTTGTTCCAATTCAACAATTTGTTTTGCTATCGCGGATTCAAGTTCAATAATCCGGTCGTCACTTGTCACCAAACGGTCAACAATATTCTTGATCTCAACTTTTTTTGATAGTAGCTCATCAATATCGTTGACCCTGTGTTTTCGCATCAAAGTATACAAAAGATCTATTCTTTCCCCGATAATTAACAGTCTTTCAGGATTTGCTTCAGTTGCTTCGGCTATTTTAGCTATCTCCGATGCTATATCATCCAGCTCTATGTAGACAGATTCTGTACGACCCAACAGTTCATCGCCCTTATCAAGATAACCCGCTATCTTTGACAGGCAACCCTTTAACTCTTTAAGCATCTCGAGAATGGAAGGGGAGTCGTCCGAATAAAACAGGTCAGCGGCATTGGTAAGCCCGCTTTTTATCTCCTCCGCGTGGTTCAGGACTTCTTGCTCTTTTTCGAGCTCTTCCAGCTCACCGGCAACCAGCTTGGCGTTTTCAAGCTGTTCTATCTGAAAAGAGTAATATTCAAAGTCAGCCCTGTTTTTTTCGTAGTTTTCCTTTAAACCATCATACTCCTTTTTATCTGTTTTGTATTTCTTGAAAAGTTTTGAATACTCTTCCCTGGGTTTAACCGTTTCAGTGAACGAATCGAGAACCGACAACTGGAACTGGCTCTCATTGAGCATAAGGGTCTGGTGTTGTGAATGTATGTCTATAAGTTTGTCGCCTATCTCGCTCAACTGGGAGAGATTAACGGGAGTGTCGTTTATAAAAGCCCTTGATTTGCCTGCCGGATTTATCTCCCTTCTGATAATTGTGATCGCTGAGTAGTCTATCTCGAATTTTTCAAAAAAACCGTCCAGGCCATAACCATCTATGTTAAAGGTACCCTCAACAACGCATTTATCTGTTTTATTCAGGAGCACGGATGTATCGGCACGACTGCCCAAAATCAAGGATAACGCTCCGAGAAGGATTGATTTTCCGGCCCCTGTCTCTCCGGTGATTATGGTAAGACCGTTACCAAAGTCTATGTCAAGCTCCTCGATAAGCGCATAATTTTTTACAAAAAGTTTTGTGAGCATAACCTTTCCCTGATTACTATGACGCGATTAAAATCTTCTCGTATTTTGTTCTGTTGGCGGCATCGATCTCTATCAATATTTCAACAACCCGACTTTTTTCGTCGGGGAACGACCCCGAGAAAATATTGACTAACTCATCGGACTTGGCATCTGTAACCAAAGTTAGAAGATACAGATAAGGATCGGGTTGTTTACGATATACCTGTTGTATCAGCTTCAGGCTCTCAGCAATTGATGTCCTCGCGTCCGCTATCCGGGATTCCATAATGTCTAGTCCGTTACGGTGATACTGATATAAAAACAGTCTTACATCTTCATATTCCTTATCTAGAATGTTCTTGACAAGCCAGTATCTGTTCTTGTTTCTTGACCCGTCATAGGGTTTCCATCCCGCTTCCGGCGCGCTTTGGGCGTTTGAAACGATTTTGTCGGCCAAGGCGAAATATTCCGTGCCTCCCAGTGGGGAGAAGGTATCGTAGTCAAAACCAATAATCATGTAGGCATAGTAGGCGAGTATGGAGACCAGGCTCGACCTGTAGGTAGATGGGTCAAATTCAAGTGGCTGGAACTCGACATACCTAAATCTTATATTATTGTCGATAAAATTGAGAACGGTGGAATTGTATGTTGAATTATAAACCGGTCTCTTAAGTTGTATCTGGAGTGTTCCGCTAAACTCGTCGGATGAAATCTGTTCGGTTAAGGTGAATATCAGGTTACATTCTATTCTTTCATTATAGGTAAACAGGTTGTTTGTCCATGTTGTATTGTTCATGAAATCATATATATCGCTCTGCATATTCTGGAAAAGAGTTCTGTTTGAACCCTGGATGCGCTGGGCAGATATCTGGACATTGCATTTTAGTTCCTGGCCGTTCGCCGGCACGAGCAAAAACAATAATCCAATTGTTCGCAGAAAAAATATTTTTAAGATTTTTCTCATAAATATCCGGGTCACATCATTGAAATTATCTTCTTGATTATATCCTCCGCCACCTGATACTTGGATTTCAATTCAAATTTATCAATTTTATCGAACTTGTCAATTATTGTAATTTTGTTGGTGTCGAATCCAAATCCGGCCTCATTGTCGTTCAATGAGTTCAATACAATAATATCAAGATTTTTTTTCAGTAGCTTCTTTTTCGCGTTAATGGTTTCGTTTTCAGTTTCAAGGGCGAAACCGACCAAAATTTGGTCATCTCTCTTAATTTTTCCCATACTCTCGGCAATATCCATAGTACCGGTAAGTTCAAGGGAAAATCCCGATTTTTTGGATTTAATTTTTTGTCCGACATACTCTGCCGGTTTGAAATCCGCGACAGCGGCCGATAATATGGCAATATCGCTTTCGGGAAAAATAGAGATACATTTTTCGGCCATATCATCGGCTGAAATAACATCAATAACCTTAACTTTTCTGTTTTTGGGAAGGATGTTCACCGGTCCCAATACCAAAGTTACATCGAAGCCATGGTCAGCGGCGACATCGGCTAGGGCAATACCCATTTTTCCGGTAGAATGGTTACTGATATAGCGGACCGGATCGATGGCCTCCCTGGTCGGGCCTGCGTTGACCAGCAGTTTTTTGCCGTTAGCTTTGGGGTTCAGTTTTTTTTTTGAAAACCAATATTTGATCTCATCCACTATCCTTTCGGGTTCGGCCATCCTGCCTTTGCCCGTAAGTCCGCTCGCCAGATCCCCTTCGTCGGGTTCGATAAAATAATTGCCATATGACAACAATGTCGCGATATTTCTTTTTGTTGCGGGATGGTTGAGCATATCCGCATCCATGGCGGGAGCGATGAACACGGGACATTTAGCCGATAGATATGTGGTCAGCAAAAGATTGTCGGCTATTCCATTGGCCATCTTGGCAATAGTGTTGGCCGTAGCGGGAGCGACCAAAAAGAGATCGGACCAAAGTCCCAGATCAACGTGGCTGTTCCAGTCGCCGTTTTCAGGATTGAAAAATTCGCATACTACGGGATTTTTAGCGAGAGTTGCCAATGTAAGCGGGGTAATAAACTTTTTGGCGTTTTCTGTCATTACAACCTTTACGTTCGCGCCATCCTTAACAAATAACCGTATAATTGTGGCGGTTTTGTATGCCGCGATTCCCCCGGTAACCCCAATAAGTATGTTTTTGTTTTCCAGCATATTCATGCTGATTTTTGTTGTTCTATTTCAGGGATCTGTCGGGATTCCTGAAAAATATCTTGTCTTCCTCCCATTCCTGAAGCGCTATCAAAGTTGGCTTGGGAAGCCTTTCGTAAAATTTGGATATCTCTATCTGCTCGCGGTTTTCAAAGACCTCTTCAAGATTGTCGCTGTATGAGGCGAATTCCTCTAATTTCTTGTTGAGTTTCTGTTTCATCTCAACCGCGATCTGGTCAGCCCTGCGAGAAACAATTACAACAGTTTCATACACATTTTCGGTCTTTTTCATCAGAAGTTCCAGATCACGTGTAACCGTGCTTGTAGGTGCGTTTGATTTTCTATAGTATTCCATGGTTTATTGAATATCACTTGTAGTTTCTGTATCCTGTATATCTATATTGAGAAATTTCGCTGAAGATATATAAATTCTTCTGGCTTCTTTTGAATAGACACTTGACGGAAATTCTTCTGAGAAGGAGAAATATTCCTCAAATGCCTCCTGATATCTTTCCTGTTGCCGGTCAGGGACACTGTTCGCGGCATATTTATATAATGAACTTAGTCTCAAATACATCATCTCTTCCCTGAATTTTGAATCGGAATATGTGTTGAGACTATTTGTTAATGCCGTGATAGCGGCCTTGTATTGGTCCATATCATAATATAATCTGGCGCTCAGATAAGATTTTTCAGCAAGTCTCTCATTTAGCTCTTTTATCTTCTCATTGCATTCGTCCACTCTGGAACTGTTGGGATATTTCGCGACAAAATATGAGAAATCATTGATAGCGGTGGTGGTGTATTCCTGATCAAGTTCAGCCCGGGGCGACAAGATATAGTTGCACATAGCTATATAATAGTACGCATCCTCGGCATAAGGTCCATACTGAAATGTGTTATAAAAATTCTGGAACGCCGTAACAGCGGAATAATAATCCCTCATATTATAAAAACAGTTGGCGTAGATCCATGACATCTCTTCAGCATCATCGGTAAATCTGAACCTGGGCATTACCTGTTCAAGCAGTTCCGCGCACTTTACATACTTTCCCTCTTCATAAAACTGTTTGGCCGTAGCCCATTTCAGATCATAATCCGACCCTTTAACCAGTTTCGCGTAATTACTGCACGATGCTAAAAGTCCCAGAAAAAGCAAAAATATGGTCGTGTAATTTTTCATATTAAAAACGTTGCGCAAAGGTATAATAATTTTTGATCCATTGAAAATTAAATAATGCATGTTCAAACGTTTATTGCTCCTTTATATTGACGTTAAAAGTCGGGCAACCTGCTCGTTTTATAAGATCAACTGCCCACAATTGTTTGACAATTCAGGTATATAACGAAGTTTCGGATGATTTATTCGCAATTTTCAAATAATTATGGGTATAAATAGGTATGAGTAAAACGATAGCAAAATCTAACTTTGTACAGTTTTTAACAATACAGATATGGACATTTTTGACAAAATTAAGAAAAACAAAGGGGCTTTGGGCCAGTATGCCTACTTTGCTGACGGGTATTTCATGTTTCCAAAGCTTGAAGGAGAGATAAAACCCAGAATGAGGTTTATGGGTAAAGAGGTGTTGACCTGGAGTTTGAACAACTATCTTGGGTTAGCCAACAATCCTGAAATAAGGGAAGCCGATTCAAAAGCAACAGCGGAATTTGGCCTGGCTTATCAGATGGGAGCCAGAATGATGTCGGGTCAAACAAAATATCATGAGCAATTCGAAGCTTTGGCGGCTGAGTTTGTCGGCAAGGAAGACGCCTATTTGTTGAACTTCGGTTATCAAGGTATGGTATCCCTGATTGACGCTCTGACCGATAGGAGGGATGTTATTGTATACGACTCTGAATCTCATGCCTGCATAATGGATGGAATGAGACTGCATATCGGAAAAAGATTTATGTTCAAACACAATGATGTAGAGAGTTTTGAAAAACAACTTGATCATGCCAAGAATGTAGCGGAACAGACTGGCGGTGGTATCCTGGTCATTACGGAGGGAGTTTTCGGAATGGCCGGTGATTTGGGTATGCTCGATAAAATTGTGCCATACAAGAAAAAATATAATTTCAGGCTTCTTGTGGACGATGCTCACGGTTTTGGAACAATGGGAGCAACAGGTGCGGGAACGGGTGAGCATTTCGGGGTACAGGATGAAATTGATATCTATTTCGCCACTTTCGCCAAATCAATGGCGGGAATCGGAGGGTTCATCGCATCTACCAAGGAGGTGATTAAATTTCTTAAATATAACCTTCGCTCACAGATATACGCGAAATCGTTGCCTGTGGCAATGACTATTGGAGCCACAAAACGACTTGAATACATAAAAGCCCATCCTGAATTGAGAGAGAACCTTTGGACCATTGTCAACGCATTGCAGAAAGGATTCCGCGATGCGGGACTGGATATCGGAAACACCGCGTCACCGGTAACACCGGTATTTATGAAATGTCCACTTGAGGCTGTCACACAGTTGGTATTCGACCTGAGGGAAAATTATGCCATATTCTGCTCAACAGTAATTTATCCCGTGGTTCCAAAGGATGTTGTTATGCTCCGAATTATCCCCACAGCTGTCCATACTCTTCAGGATGTTGAGTACACTGTTAAAGCGTTCAAGGAGATTAAACACAAACTTGATAATAATATGTATCCACATGAGATGGCGGATTTCTCGAAATTACTATAGATCAATTATTTGACAATAGATTAAGGGGGTGTCGTTTTTGATATCCCCTTTTGTTTGTTATTACCTCAAGACATTACCGCTTGGTCCTGATTCCTCTAATCTGTCGGAAAGTCATTCCACCCACGGAATCAAAGATGGGAATAACATTTATTTTATAAATTAGCGGCCAAATAAAACAACATGGCATTAAATTATATATGGATAGCCTTTTTTCTGATAGGCTTTGTGGTAGCGATTTTCCAGCTTGTTTTTTTAGGCAATACCCAAATCTTCACTGATCTTGTAAATTCAATATTTGATAATGCCAAATCAGGTTTTGAGATCTCTCTGGGACTTACCGGAGCACTGACATTGTGGATGGGGTTGTTGAAAGTAGGAGAGAAGGGGGGCGTTGTGAACATATTGGGCAGGGCCATAGCTCCTCTCTTTAAGAGACTGTTTCCCGAGGTTCCAAAGGATCATCCCGCTCATGGCTCAATAATTCTCAATTTATCGGCCAACATGCTGGGATTGGACAATGCCGCCACACCAATGGGATTGAAAGCCATGAAAGAGCTCCAGGAACTGAATCCAAGTAAAGATGTGGCCTCAAACGCCCAAATAATGTTTTTTGCTCTCAATGCGGCCGGATTGACAATTATTCCGGTAAGCATAATTGTTTATAGAATTCAGATGGGAGCGGAAAATCCGGCCGATGTTTTCATACCAATAATGATTTCAACTTTTGCGGCCCTTATGGTTGGTCTGATAAGTGTAGCCATAATCCAGAAAATAAACTTGTTGGACAGGGTGGTAGTAGCTTATCTTGGAGGACTTACCGCCATAATCCTGGGAATTGTCTTTTATTTTTCCAGGTTACCAAAGGAGCAGATATCGGAAGTATCCACTTTTGCCGCCAATTTTCTGCTGTTGTCAATAATAATCCTTTTCATTGTTTTGGCTCTGATAAAAAGAGTCAATGTATACGAAGCATTTATTGAAGGGGCGAAAGATGGGTTCAATACAGCGATAAAAATAATACCTTTTTTGGTGGCGATGTTGGTCGCAATAGGTATTTTAAGGGCCTCGGGCACAATGGATTTTATTATAAGCGGAATACGGGGCCTGCTTTCCTGGCTGGGCGTTGACACCCGCTTTACGGAAGCTCTGCCCGTGGCGTTTATGAAGCCTTTGAGCGGTAGCGGCGCCAGGGGATTGATGATTGATGCCATGGCCACTTATGGAGCCGATTCTTTTACAGGTAGGTTGGCCTGCACATTGCAGGGGGCTACTGATACTACATTTTACATAATAGCGGTATATTTTGGGTCCGTTGGGGTAAAAAACACGAGGTATGCCATTGGATGCGGACTGTTGGCTGACCTCGCCGGTCTCACAACGGCTGTTCTTATGGCATACCTGTTCTTTGGATAAAGAAAGATTGCCTTCGCATTTTATATTATTGGCCGTACCGGAGCTGTTCTTTTTATCGTCGCGAAACCAAAAAAGAGTTGTATGCGAAGTTTAATTGTTTTGGTACTCTTTGTAGTCTCTTCGCTAATTGAAAATTTGGCGATGACCCTCTATTATGGGGTGTGATGAAGCTACTTATGGCATGGCTGTTGGCCAAATGCCGCGAAAAATTAAAACAAAAATGACTAGCAAGGGAAAACAGAAAAAATCAACTCCAGATATCTGATTTCTCCAATAGAATATCCCCATCGAAAAACATCCTGGCTATTTTTTCGAAGAATGGGGTGTAGTCGGAAACATAAAAACTGTATTTTGCTTTTCCGGTGTCGTTCAGAAGGTCTCTCTCCTCAAGTCTTTTTTTGAGTATTGAAGAGACTATGCCGGCGGTATCCAGAATGTCGACCTCAAAATTGAATATTTTGTTGATTTGGTTTCTTATGATGGGATAATGGGTACATCCCAAGATCAATGCCTCGATGCCATTCAGTTTGGGTGTTGTCAGATATGCCCTCAATATCGCGTTTGATATGTCATCAAAAATAAAACCCTCCTCGATCATTGGCACCAGTAAGGGTGTTGGTAATGACACTACATCCAGATCAGGATTTATTCTGTTTAACTTTTTGGCGTATGTGGCCGATTCGATTGTTCTTTTGGTGCCGATGACCCCAATCTTACTGTAGTTCTTCATCCCAATAAAATCCACGACAGGATCAATAACATC
>DUOU01000179.1 GCA_012838685.1 Bacteroidota bacterium
CAGTTTACTGAGGGACGTTCCTGTGGTGTCGTCACCTTCGGTTTGAAGGGTGGAAGGGATGAGGCTATACGTTTTATCGATAGTCTGAAATTGGCCTCGATAGTGACACACGTGGCGGATAGCCGCACCTGTATTCTCCATCCGGCAAGCCATACGCACCGTCAACTGTCCGATGAGCAGTTGTTGTCGGCCGGTGTGCAGCCTGACCTTATCAGATTCTCGGTCGGACTTGAAAACGTTGAAGATATCATTGCCGATATAGACCAGGCTTTGAAAAAGACAAGATTGTAGAGAGATAATTCCAACGGTTTCCAAATAAGCTGAACAGTATCTTACAAATCTTTTTCCGAACCTTTTGGGCGATGTTTTAAGTTGCTATATGTCAATTATTTACTTTGGTTGTTCGCTGATTTTCCGGGTCGGATGGTTACATTTAAGTGAAGATTTTGGGATTATATTTTAGTTGATACATTATCATTATATTCGCGTATGTTACCAAACAAATCCAAAAAGATGTTCAAGAATAAATTTTCCATTGGGGCCGTTTTGCTGGTTATGGGCCTTGTCGTGGTTCTTTGTCTGCCATCCTGCGCGGAGAGGCAAAAAGTTGTCATGGACAACAATAACGTTGTCAAATTCAGGACACCAAAATATATCTTTTTCTTTATAGGTGATGGTATGTCGTTGCCCCAAATCCGCCTGGCCGAAGCTGTTTTGGCTACGGAGGGTTTCGAGGAGGCGTTTCTGAGGGAAAGTGGGGTCCGGGTGGAGAGGGATAAACTTTTTATGAGCGGATTTCCGGCATCTGGTTTGGCGACTAATCATGCCAATAACAGGTTTATTACCGGATCGGCCGCGGCAGGCACCGCACTGGCGACCGGCAACAAGACGACAATAAATACCATTTCAATGAACGATGACCGTTCCCTGGCACAGACAACAATGGCGGAGATGGCCAAAGCCGGAGGAAAAAAGGTGGGCATTATCTCCAGTGTAAGCTTGGATCACGCTACCCCTGCCACTTTTTACGCCCATACCGAGGACAGAAATAACTATGAAATTATTGGGGAACAACTTTTGGGATCGGGGGTCGATTATTTCGCCGGTGGTTTTGTTAGGCATGACACCTATAAAAACAACTCCTACGAGGATTATTTGAGGATGTTGGGCGATAGTGGCTATCTTTTTGTTGATAATCGCGAGCAGTTTGAGGCTCTGACAAACGGATCGGGAAAGGTTTTTGCCACAATTTCGGGTATGGATAGCCACAACGGAGATGATATGGCGCTGCCTTACAACATTGATTTGGATATCCAGAACTCAAAAGACCAAACAATCACCTTGGCCGAATTTACGCGCAAAGGCATAGAGTTGCTTGATAACGAGAAGGGCTTCTTCATGATGGTGGAGGGAGGAAAAATCGATTGGGTGTGCCACGCCAACGATGTTGTTTCAAATGTTTATGAAACAGTCTCCTTTGACAATGCTATAGGGGTGGCCCTGGAGTTTTACGAGCAGCATCCGAAAGAGACTCTCATTGTGGTGACAGGTGACCATGAGACAGGCGGTCTTTCAATTGGTTTTGCCGGGACAGGTTACGGGACATATTTTGAGAAACTTTTGAAACAAAACATATCGTTTAAACTATATCAGGATATGGTAAGGAACTGGGCGGCCGAAGGAAAGGTCACCTTTGATGATGCCCTGGCATCCCTGGAAGAGTCGTTCGGTTTGGGGGACACAACAGTGGGACTCAAACTGACCGATTATGATATTTCGAGGTTGAAAAATGCGTTTAATCTCAGTATGAAACTGGAAAAGTTCTCTGTTTTGGGTGAAGAGAGAGCGGTTTTATATGGTTCTTATGATCCTTTTACCGTTACGGCGACACGTATTCTGGCCAACAAGGCGGGAGTAGGGTGGACCTCTTTCTCGCACACGGCGTTACCCCTGGTGGTACTGGCAATTGGGGAGGGACATGAACTTTTCAACGGGTACTATGATAATACGGATATCGCGAAAAAGATTATGTTGGCCGGAGGTTATTCGGGGGAGGAGTTTTTTGTGATGCCGCCGGTTGACAGTACGTTTGTTGAATAGGACAGCTTGTAAACAGCCTATAAAAAAATTGTGGATTAAAAAAGAGGCAGGTAAATTGTCCATTATCAATTGTGGATTATCTTTACCTCCGGAAAAACAAAATACAATGGAAAAGAGAAAAATAACACTTCGTGCCGGAATAGTTACGTTATTCATTTTGTTCGCGGCATTGAGCAGGCTGATACCGCACCCCGCTAACTTCGCTCCAATAAGCGCTATGGCTCTTTTCGGCGCCGCTTATTATGACAAAAAGTACCTTGCTTTTATTATCCCTATCGTTGCAATGTTTCTGTGTGATCTGTTTTTAAACAATGTCATTTATGCCTCAATGTTCGATGGATTTGTACTTTTTTATCCGGGATCATTGTTTACATATCTCTCATTTGTTGCTATCGCGTTTATCGGTTTCGGGTTGTTGAAAAAAGTTGGGATCAAAAATCTGATCATATCTTCTCTTTTGGCTTCGGTTACCTTTTTTCTTATTTCCAACTTCGGATCATGGGCCAGCGGATTGATGCCCTATTCAAAGGATTTGGCCGGCTTGATTTTATGTTATGCTGAGGGGCTGCCATTCCTGAAAGCCGGACTTTTGGGAGATCTTTTTTATTGCGGTGCGATGTTCGGCCTGTTTGAGCTGGTACAAAGCAGGGTCCCTGCCCTAAGAAGATCCACAGTATGAATAAAAAAGGTTTTGTCCATATTTATACCGGTGACGGTAAAGGTAAAACCACCGCTTCATTGGGGTTGGCGTTAAGGGCTTTCGGGGCCGGTAAAAAGATATTTATAGCTCAATTCGCCAAGACAGGGGAGAGCGCGGAGATAAAAACGATCAGGGAACGTCTGCCCGAAATTACTGTCAAGCAATATGGATTGGACCATCTTATCATGGGTGATCCGGGTTATGCCGACATAACTGCCGCCAGGCATGGTTTGGCCGAGGTAAGTGATGTTATATTTTCGGGGAAATATAACCTTGTGATCCTTGATGAGATAAACATTGCCCTTTATTTCAATCTCTTCAAGATCGAAGAGGTCAAGAATCTGATAATAAACAGGCCATCAAATATTGAAATAGTGATGACGGGAAGAAATGCTCCTTTAGAACTTATAGAATTGGCCGATTTGGTAACCGAAATGAGGGAGATCAAACACTATTACAACAAAGGAGTTGATCCGAGGAAGGGTATAGAGTTTTGACCTATACCATCCATTTTTTGAATTCGCTGGCCCTGTTTTTTGGGACATAGATGGTTTCCGGTGTATCTGTGTCAAGTCTTATCAGCAATCGGTTGTCGAACCATACAACAATCTCCTTTATGCTATCCTTGGCTATTATGAACTGTTTGTTTACTCTGTAGAAAGCTGTTGGATCAAGAGTGTTGTTAATATCATCAAGTCTTCTCGCATAGGGATAGCTCTTCCCATTTTTCAACATTACCCTTGTCTTGTTGTCCGACGTATAAAAAAACGAAACATCTGATAAAGATATTGGCAGTAGTTTATCGATTAGCGGAATCAGTATTCTCTCGGCATATTTGTCCGAAGCGATCAACCGGTTCAGATTGTAGTAATATTTTCCAACATCCTGCTTTCCCCATTTCCTGAATTTAGCGAGGGCACCTTTCAACTCTTCAACATTGATGGGTTTCAAAAGATAATCTA
>DUOU01000180.1 GCA_012838685.1 Bacteroidota bacterium
GAGTGAGACGTAATATGACCAGTCGTGAAGTATGAGCAGACAGGTGTCCAGTAGACCGGGATCATTTATGGGGACGTCGGAGATGTTGTAGACAGTCTCGTCGAACCCTGTGTACGCGTTTATATTGTACCCGAAGGCCACTCCGTGTTTTTCAAGTTTGTTGATGATAGCCTTTCCCGGGAAGTTCAGGGTTCCGTTGAACGACATATGCTCGAGGAAGTGGGCAAGACCGTTCTGCTCCTCCTCTTCCATCACCGCCCCAACATTCCGGATGAGATAAAAACTGGCCCTGTTGGCGGGCTCATGGTTCTCTTTTATGTAATAGGTTATGCCGTTTTCAAGTGTTCCCATTCTTATGTCGGGGTCGATAGGAACCCTCAGGTCGGCTTCATCCTGAGCAAAAACGGCTGTCATCATGGCAATAAGCAGGACAACAGCCGATAAAAATTTTCTATAAATCATGATATTAAAAAAGTCCGTACAGTTCAGCGTTGATCTTGTCTATCACCTCCGAGAGGTGGTCCCTGTTGCTGGGGAAATCATAATGGTCGGCTTCGATAATCATCACTTTTCCCAGGTTGTATGTCTCTATCCAGGCTTCATACCTTTCGTTGAGGCGTTTCAGATAATCAATGCTTATAGAACTCTCGTACTCCCTTCCGCGTTTCTGGATCTGGTTTACGAGTGTCGGCACCGAAGCTCTAAGGTAGAGGATCAGGTCAGGCGGTTTGATGAGCGAACTCATCATCTCGAACAGCATGGAGTAGTTGTCGAAGTCGCGTGTCGACATCAGCCCCATGGAGTGCAGGTTGGGGGCAAAGATGTAAGCGTCTTCATAAATGGTTCTGTCCTGTATTACCGTTTCCGGAAGCTTTTGCAGTTCCAGAATCTGGCTGAACCTAGTGTTAAGGAAGTATATCTGCAGGTTAAACGACCAACGGAGCATATCTTCGTAGAAATCGTTCAGGTAAGGGTTACCATCGACGCTTTCATAGTGTGGCATCCATTTGTAATGCTTCGCGAGCATCTCTGTGAGTGTTGTCTTTCCGGAGCCTATGTTTCCGGCAATGGCGATGTGCATGGTTTTTTTGTTTAGGGCCATAAAAGTACAAAAATATGTTGGAGGTTACCACCTATGGCTTTAATTTAATTACTTTCGCGCCATAATTACTTTTATGCCATGAATTGGATCGACATTGTTATATTGATACTACTTGGAATCTCATTGATAGGCGGTCTGTCCAATGGCTTTATCAAAGAACTCTCCTCTTTTGCCGCGCTTATTTTGGGAATATGGGGCGCTATAAAATTTTCTTCGTTCACGGCGGTCAAACTGTATGAATGGTTCGACATGGCGGGAGAGTTTGTGGGTTTGGTCTCTTTTATCGTCACATTTTTGGTTATAGTGGTGGTTATCAATTTTGTTGGAGTGGCGGTGGATAAGGTGGTCAATGCCATTTCTTTGGGTTTTCTGAACAAAATTCTGGGAGCTGTTTTTTCGGTCTTCAAATCGGTTCTGATATTGAGCGTGATATTTTTTATTCTTGAAACTATTGACAGTTACAAGAGTTTTATGCCTGAAAAGAAGATAGCACAGTCAAGGTTATACGAGCCTATAAGAAATGTTGCCCCCATGCTTTTCCCGATAATCAAGAATGACCCGGTGAAAGATACGTTTGATACCGGAAAAGAGGAAGGTACTGTGTTGACCTGATATTTTACGGCAAGGGTTGAAGGATAACGGAACGGTTCAGTATTAAAAAAGTACGAAAAGAGTTTGTTGTTGTTTTGTGTCAATGTAAAATAGATATATAAAAATGAATTTTGTTGAGGAACTGAAGTGGAGGGGCATGGTTCACGATATAATGCCCGGAACGGAAGAGCAGTTGAACAGTGAGATGACGGTGGCTTATGTGGGGATTGACCCTACAGCCGATTCGTTGCATATAGGCCACCTGGTAAGTATAATGATGTTAAAACATCTTCAGGCAGCGGGACACAAACCCATTTCGCTTGTGGGCGGCGCTACCGGTATGATAGGCGATCCCTCGATGAAGTCGGCTGAGCGCAGCCTATTGGATGAGGCCACCTTGAGGCACAACCAGGAGGGGATAAAAAAACAGCTTGCCAAGTTTCTCGACTTTGAGTCCGATGCCCCCAATGCGGCGTTGATGCTGAACAACTACGATTGGTTCAAGGAGTATACGTTTCTCGATTTCGCCCGGGAGATAGGAAAGCATATCACCGTCAACTATATGATGTCAAAGGATTCTGTTAAGAAGAGGCTGTCGGCTGAAAGCAGCGAGGGTATGTCGTTTACCGAGTTTACCTATCAGTTGTTGCAGGGCTACGATTTTTACTATCTTTTTCAGGAATATGGATGCAAGTTGCAGATGGGCGGATCCGACCAATGGGGCAACATTGTCACCGGCACCGAACTTATCAGGCGCAAGGCGGGCGGAGAGGCGTACGCTTTGACCTGTCCGTTGATCACCAAGGCCGACGGCTCCAAGTTCGGCAAGACCGAGGGCGGCAACGTCTGGTTGGACCCGGAGAAAACATCGCCTTACCAGTTTTATCAGTTTTGGCTTAATGTCTCCGATGAGGATGCCGATAAATATATCAAGATATTCACAATGTTGGGCAGGGAAGAGATTGCCGGCCTGGTAGCCGAACACAACAAGGCGCCCCACGAGAGGTTGCTCCAGAAAAGGCTTGCGGAGGAGGTGACGGTGATGGTACATTCCAGGGAAGATTACGAGTCGGTCGTGGAGGCCTCGCAGATACTTTTCGGCAGGGGAACCACCGAAGCTCTGAGGAAGATGAACGAAAAGACCTTTTTGTCGGTTTTCGAGGGCGTTCCGCTGTTTGATATCGACAAAGCATTGTTGGAGGCCGGTATTCCGTTTTCGACATTGTGCGCCGAGACCACGGAAGTTTTCGCCTCAAAGGGGGAGCTGAGAAGAATGGTCCAGGGAGGGGGAGTGAGCCTTAACAAGACCAAAGTGGAGGATTCCGAGATGATGGTATTGCCGGAGGCGCTTATCAACGGGAAATATCTGCTCGTACAAAAAGGGAAGAAAAACTACTATCTGATAAAGGCGGTCTGAACAAGGTTCGCGATTGAACATACTCAGTATTGATTGTTGTTGCCCGCGGTCGTTCGTACGGTTGATATGCTGTAAACAGGGCCCTCCGCTCCAAAAACTTTAAGAGTATGACTTAATAGATGCGAATACGATTTAATTATAGGAGCCATGAAAATAAGACCAATTAAGACGGAAGCAGATTACAGACTTGCCTTAAAAAGGCTGGAAGAAATTTTTGATGCTCCGATTGGAACATCTGATAGCGATGAAGCAGATATACTTGGGTTATTGGTAGATGAATATGAAAAGAAACATTATCATATTGACACACCCGATCCAATTGAGGCTATTAAAATCAGAATGGAAGAGTTACAGTTAAAACAGGTAGATTTGATTGAGGTATTTGGAAGTAAAAGCAGAGCCTCAGAGGTACTAAACAGAAAACGTAAATTAACGCTGGAAATGATCAGAAATCTGACCAAAAGAATGAATCTCTCTCCAAATCTTCTTATATCCGACTATCAATTGGCATCATAAAAAAACGCACAAAAAAACAGTCTTGTGGGCGTTGTTTTGTGCGTATATCTTATAATACACCGAATTGTTGGCGCATTTTGTGGAGAATATGGGACTCGAACCCACCACCTTTTGATTGCGAACCAAACGCTCTACCAGATGAGCTAATTCCCCATTACGATTTGGTCTTTTGAACCACCGCGAAGTTACA
>DUOU01000181.1 GCA_012838685.1 Bacteroidota bacterium
CCCTCCGACATGCATCATATATTGGCATTTGCCCAATTATATATTGGAGATAGCCAGACGATGGCCGCGGAAGCTGGAGTATTGGGCACTCCCTTTATCAGGATAAATGATTTTGTTGGAAAAATTGGGTATCTTGGTGAGTTGGAAGAAAAATATAAGTTGGGCTATGGGTTTAAACCTAACAATCACTGCTTGATTATTTCCCAAATAAGAGAAATAATAAATATGAAGGACAGAAAAACACTTTTTCAACAGCGGCGCGATAAAATGTTATCAGAAAAAATTAATTATAGTAAATTTTTGACGTGGTTTATTGATGGATATCCCAAGAGCGCTGACGACATAAAAAACAACCCGAATATAATACGTCGTTTTTTATAATATCAATTTAAATCTAATTTTTTATCTTTTGATAACAATTTAACGATTTGGACATGTCAAAAATAACATCTATTAAGTGGTTGGTTTTCATATTAATAATCTTTCAGTATTCATGTGCTGTACTCACCTCGTCCCAGTTGAACATGGTAAACAACCTTTCAGTTGTTTCAGATAGTGTCGCGATAGCGCCTTCCCGTTTTTTTGGGAATCTGGCAAATGTACGCAAAGAACGGGGTCTGTTTTATGCGTCATCATTGACCAGTAGTCAGGCCAGATTCAGGGAGATGAACGCCATATCCCGGGCTTCCATCAATGATGAGGCGTTATCAAAACGCATGGATATTTATGTAAATATACTGAACAGCTATCTTCGATCCCTTAGAAGCATCAGTAATGACGCCCGGTGGTATGATACAGGTCGGGAGATAAGAGGTATAGGCAGAAACATTGATTCGCTACTATTCGTTTACAACAAATTATATCCCGATGACCCGGTCGAAACGGGAATTGCCAAACAATTGGGGAAAAGCGCCGGATTTATAGCTGAAGAGCTAAATAAACGTCGACAGGCGTTGATTGTAAAAGAATTTGTGGAACAAGGCGACACTTTGGTCTCGGTCTGCTGCGACGCTTTGATAGAGTTATTAAAAAAGAGGGAAGTAGAGGAACTTATAGTTAATGAGGAGATTGGGCTGGACATGAATTATCAGGCATATTTGAGTGCCCTGGAATTAAGAGAAGAATTCCCTAAGATTGAATATGACAGAGAATACCTGGCTCTGAAGGAGGAGCTTTATAATGCCAGGAAAATAAGGGATAAATGCGTATCATCATTACGCAGTCTCAGTAGAGCTCATGCGAAATTATTGACAGAATTAAAGGAAAGAAAGAAAATAGATCAGATCTATGATGAGTTAATAGAACTTAATGAGCAGGCATTAGATCTACTGTTATTATTGCGAAATTAGCAAAGTTTCAAAACATATGCCTTATGACCAAAAAATCAGAAACATCGGCAATGCCCTCCCTAAGTGAAATTCGTTCCGCGATCGCGAAAATAGACAAGCAACGCGAATCCGGATCTTTATCTGCCGATGAGCGGGTAATTTTGGAGTTGGCCGCGGTAGCCATGCGCGATTCAGAAAGATTGGTTATTGAAAACATGCAGAGATCCGTAATCAAGGATATGGAGAGTTCTACCGCATCATTAAACCTATTGGCCAAAGAGATAAGATCTAAGGTCAGTGAAATGAACAAAACGCCCCAAAAATTGGATAAGATAGAATCCGTTATCAAAACGGTTTTGAAAATCATTGGTTCAGTAATTAAATGGCTTTAATGAATTTTGATAAGATATATAAATATGTATTTGTGATAGGATATCTTGGTATTTTTGTTCTCTCCTTTGTTCCCGTTTTTGGGAATCTTAGTTCTACAAAAATAGGCCCTGAATCCTTCAAGATAAGATTGGATTTTTTTCTCCATTTCATGGTTTACCTATCCATATGCTTATATTATCTTATAGGGCGCAAATTGGGGTATAACCTTTTTAACAAACACTCTTTCGCGAAGTTTATTGTCTTGGTTTTATTTCTCGCTATATTTACGGAAGTTATACAATTATGTATTCCTTCCAGAACTTTTAATCTGGTTGATCTGGTTTCGAATTTAATCGCGGTTTTTTTTGGAATTGTGTTGATAAGGTTATTATAATTAGTC
>DUOU01000182.1 GCA_012838685.1 Bacteroidota bacterium
GATGTTATGATCAATCTTGGAGCTTTTCTCGGGGGGGATTATGAAACCGTGATAAGCGAGATCAGTGAGATTAAAAGCGCTATAGGGAATAAGACACTCAAGGTAATAATAGAATCCGGTTGCCTGAACGGTTACGAACAGATTTTTAAAGCTTCGATGCTGGCAATGGATGCGGGGGCGGATTTTATAAAAACATCTACCGGCAAAAATGGCACTGGAGCCACTCCCGAAGCAGCTTACGTTATTTGTAAAGCAATATCCTGTTTTTACGGGGAGACCGGGATTCAGGTTGGCTTCAAGGCTGCGGGAGGAATATCGGAAGTAAACGATGCGGTTGTTTTTTATCAGATTGTAAGTACTTGTTTGGGCGATAAGTGGCTGAACAACAAGCTTTTCAGGATAGGAGCCAGTCGACTCGCCAACAACATCCTCTCTGAAATAGCCGGAGAAAGGCATGAACATTTCTGACACTATACCTGTTTATGGACCGATAAACTACCCGGCTCTTTCCTATTTTGACCCCTCAAAAGTTGTTTTACAGATCAATAGTGATAGTCTGGAACGGTTTCCTGTTAATATGATAACCGCTAACAGGCAGCATAGTCATGAGTCTTTAGAGAGACTATTGGGGCACCTTGAGGAGGGAGAACTTCTTATCCTGGGAACAAGTATGGATTGGTTATTGATTATTGTTCTTTTATCCGCTTTTACATATGGAGTTTTAAGATTTTTTCTGGGAGAGCGCATATTCGGCAATATTACTGTAGCATCGGGCCACAGGTTTTTGGAGCCCGCCCAGGATATGTCGGTGCTTTTCCACTGGAACACCATTATCCTGCATTTTATATCGTACCTGAATTTAGCAATATTTACATATTGCGCGCTCAGCTATTATAACTTGATACCCGATAAAGTAAGTGGCCCATTTTTCATTTTAATAGCGACGATTTTTTGGGGATTGGCCGTATTGGGTCGTCATATAATTTGCTCCGTTACCGGACATATAAGCGGGTATAAAAAGCTGTTCAATGACTATATTTTGTCTGTTTACGCCACATACAGGATAGTTGCTTTGGTTCTTTTTGTAATTTCCATATTGATGTTATACACATCTATTTTGCCGACCAAAGCGCTGATGTTTATCGCATTGGTAATTGTTGTCATATTATTTTTCTTTCGTTTTCTGGGGCTTTTCACAGCTTTTGTTAAAAGTGATGTTTCAATATTCTATTTGATTTTGTACCTTTGTGCCCTTGAAATATTGCCTGTGGCAGTGGTCGTTAAATATATTCAGAGACTTCTTTTGAACAGTTAATCATAAGTGAAACATAAAAACCTGAACAATTGAAAATTAGGAAGATTTTAGTGTCGCAGCCGGAGCCTCTTAATCCAAAATCGCCTTATTATGAGTTGGCTAAAAAGTATAATTTTAAGATTGATTTTAAGCCGTTTATACAGGTTGAAGGGGTTACCTTAAAAGAGTTCAGACGCCAGAAAATCAACATTCTTGATTTTTCCGCGGTAGTTTTTACCAGTAAGACCGCTATCGATAATTTTTTCAGAATATGTGGGGAACTGCGTTTATGTGTACCGGAAACGATGAAATATTTTTGTATTACCGAAAATGTAGCTTTCTATCTCCAAAAATATATCGTGTACCGGAAAAGGAAGATTTTTTTCGGGAAATCAAAGTTTCAGGATTTGATGGAGGTTATTGGCAAGCATCCGAATGAAAAATATCTTGTTCCACTTTCAGATCCGCATAAAGCCGAAATACCCGAGCTTTTGAACAAACACAATATCAAGCACACTATCGGTACTTTTTATAGGACCCTGAGCAGCGATTTCTCGGACATGAAGGAGTTTGATTATGATATGTTGGTTTTCTACAGTCCCGTTGGTGTTAAGGCGCTTAAGGAGAATTTTCCCGGTTTTGTTCAGGGCGACATTAAGATAGCCGCATTTGGTCCCACAACAGCTTCAGCCGTCACCCAAGAGGGATACAGACTTGACATTCAGGCGCCAAATCCCGAAGCGCCATCGATGACAATGGCTTTGGACAACTTTTTGAAAGAGCACAATAAAGGCAATAAGTAACATATCTTTCATTTTTTAAGTGAGTTCGGGTAGGATATTTCCTCTCCATCTTTTTGATCATGTCGGGCCAAAACTTCCCAAAGAGAGAAAGGCTGCGCGGCCTTAAGCTTATATCTTCCCTTTTTGAAGAGGGAGAAACATTTTACATAAAGGGATATAAGGTGGCAATGAAAGAGGTTTCGCTGACCGAAAATGTACCTATAAGGATTGCCTTCGCGGTACCCAAAAAGTCAATTAAAAAAGCAGTGGACAGAAATTTGATCAGAAGAAGGTTGAGGGAGGCGTACCGAAAAGCCAAAGGACCACTGTTCAATCTACTTGAGCGCGACGAAAAACAGTTGGCAATAATGGTAATCTACCTTGGTAAGGAGATAGATGCATATCCGGCTGTTGAAGATTCGATTTCCGAAATCTTAAAAATTATCGCTAACAGAATTTCTCTCTCTTAATTTGTTAAAGTTCTGTTAATTGTTTCTTTATCAAAGTTTAATCTGGAATCATAAAAATCATTCTAAAATATAAAAAGCATATATTCGCGAATTGTTCCGGAGGATGGAACCAAAGAGCAATAACCCAACATGAACCGGTATAGATGTTATTGGGTTTACATTTGGGTTGGACTTTATATGATCCATCACTGTTCTGTGGGCAACCGAAATAATATTATTCAATGAAAAGGAGAAATAATTCAAAGAGGATATCTATAGTCGCGGTACTGTTGCTGGTACCGATCAGTTTAATTTTTTTGGCGTTCCAAAACGAGTCCCGTGATTTCAAAATCTCAAAAAATCTGGATATTTTTTTCTCTCTTTTCAGGGAGTTGAACACCTTTTATGTTGACGATATTGATCCCGATAAATTGGTTAAAACCGGTATCGACAATATGTTGAGGACTCTCGATCCCTATACGGTATATTATCCTGAATCGGATGCCGACGAACTCACTTTGATTACCACGGGCAAATATGGTGGAATAGGCTCATTGATAAGGGCTGAAGGCGAGTATTGTATAATCAGTGGCGTATATAAAGGATTTCCGGCCGATATCGCGGGAATAAAACCGGGAGATGTTTTGATGAGCGTTGATGGTGCCAGCATCAAGGGGTTATCATCGGACGAAGTAAGCGAAAGACTCAAAGGCAATCCCGGAACGGAGGTAGAGCTGACACTGTTAAGCAACGGAGAGGAGAAGAAAATTACGATAAAAAGGGAGAGGGTGGCCATACCTCCGGTACCATACTATGGAATGATCGACTCCAATACGGGCTATATCTGTTTTACAAGTTTTACCCAGAATTGCGTGGCAGATGTCAGAAGCGCCCTATTGGATTTGAAAACCCACAATCCCAAACAGATAATTTTGGATATTAGAAGCAATGGAGGGGGATTACTCTCGGAAGCGGTAGAAATTGTCAACCTTTTCGTAGGTCCCGATAATGAGGTTGTATCAACCAAAGGAAAAGTCAAACGGTTTGATGAGACCTATAAGACCACAAAAGAGGCCGTTGATGCCAATATCCCCTTAGCGGTTCTGATAAACAGAAGTTCAGCTTCGGCCTCGGAGATAGTCGCGGGAGCGATCCAGGATCTCGACAGGGGTGTAATTATTGGTGAAAGATCGTATGGGAAAGGTCTTGTCCAGATATCCAGGCCGCTTAGCTATAACACGCAATTGAAAGTTACAACAGCCAAGTATTACACTCCAAGTGGAAGGTGCGTACAGGCAATTGATTTTTCGCAACGCAACGAAGATGGGAGCGTGGGAAGCGTTCCGGACTCCCTTATCAAGGAGTTTAAGACAAGAAACGGCAGGATAGTCAGGGATGGAGGCGGGATCGCGCCGGATGTTGAGGTTAAGGCCGAAATGCTGAGCCAGGTCGCTACCGAACTATACGTAAGGAATTTGATTTTTGATTACTCAACAAAATATTACTGGGAACATAAAGATATCCATACTATCGAGGATTTTGAGTTCACGGATTATGACTATGCCGATTTTTATTCTTTCCTGGTAGAAAGGGATTTTGATTATCAAACACTCACTGAAACGGCTTTGTCGGATTTGGTGACAACCGCCAAGAGGGAGAAGTACTATGACCTGTACGAGGCTTTTTTCATGGAATTGCAACAGGATCTTTCCCACTCTTTGTCGCAGGATCTGGATCTCTTCAAGGAGGAGATAGTGGGTTTGATAGAAGATGATATTATCAGCCGTTATTTTTATGAAGAGGGAATGATCCGATGGTCGGTACAGAAGGATAAGCAGGTTATAAAAGCCATTGAAATATTGAACGATAGCCAAAAATACGACTCCCTGCTCACCTTTTCGTCGCGGCCATCAATCTAGTTTCTTATCACTGTACATACTTTTTTGATATCTGTACGCCGTCCGTTGCCGGATAGTATCTCTATATGGATTATATAGATTCCATTGGTCGCCAATCCACCGTTCGTTATCGTTCCATCCCAGAATATAACGGTACCGTCCTCCATTGTTATGTTGTTGGCCAGTCTATGGACCAACTTGCCGGTTTCGGAGTAGATCGATACAGAGACTACATTTCCTATTGTAGGCAAAGAGAAGGATAACTCCAATATATCCTCATAACCATCGTTATCGGGTGTTATCCGGGTTGACGACAGTTTTACGATCTCTTCCTGTTCCGATATACCCTCGCCATATACGGAGTTGACTCTTCCCGGGGTGGCGAAACCAACGCTTTCCGCTGCCGAGTGCCATGATGAACTTTTGTTGGAGGGCAAATTCGGCCTGATTTTTTCCAGGCTTATTCCCTCTGTTTCCGCCAGCAGGGAAAAGTGCATCTTGTCGGTGTAAATAACCTCATCAATAAACTCCAAGCGGTCGGTCAACAGGAGCAGATGGCCCTCCTTGTCGGGCATGGAAGGCAACGAGGGCACCTTAAATATCCTTTCCGGATCGGATTCGGGATACCTGTTCACAAGTTTCGCGGGATCGGTTGTAACAACAAAGTACGATCCCGGCATCAGGCAGATTTGGGAAGGATAGAGGAGCACTACTTTTGAGGTGTCGCCGTTATCAGTATTTATCGATGCGAGTTTCAGACGGCTTAAATCCAGGGGGTGCTCCGCTATATTATAAAACTCCAGGAAATCGGGCTCATCGATGAAAGGGTTGAAAAGAAGCTCGTTGAACACTAAATCACCTCTTTCCGCCGGAAACGTAAGTCCAAAGGTAAACCCATATCTTGTCGCCATGTTTCCGGCAAAATCGACCACCTTATCGCTTAAACTCAAATTATATGTTTTTCCGGGTTCCAAATCCCCGGTTAATGTCGCGATATAGTTTTTTCGCAGTGAATCTGTAGGGGTAATCGCGGAAAAAGTCAACTCTCCGCACACCAGGTAACCGATAGTCTCCATTTTGAGCACAGGTTCCGAAAAACTGATAGCAATGGTTTTGGTATCTGTTGGAAAAACATTTGTAAGGCCAATAAAATAGTTGTCGGGGTTGGAAGATGAAATTGAGTTGGCGAAACCTGGGGTTCCACCTGTAGGAGAATTCGAGGCGCTCCAATTATTGTCGTGAAACGGATAATCTGTATCAATCATCTCAAGTGACCATCCCCCGGAAAGCTTTAAATTGGAATTGTAATGATCAGCGGAGTAATCCACCCCGTGGATCAAATTTCCGTGGTTGTCCAGCAGTAAAATTGTTCCACCATCGTTTGGGATTGCGGGGAAGCCGGTAAGTCCGGTCACATCCCCATAATCGGCCAATAGAGTTGTTTGGTTATTGTGGCAGATAATGGAGTATTGTCCACTTTTCAACACTTTGTCGGGCAGATTGACTCCATTTTTGTTTATATAAACCTTCCAGCCGTATAAATTGAAATTGTATTCCGAGGCATTGTAAATCTCGATATACTCCGCTTCAGGCAACCCAACAGGCGGGGATGGGTCGGCCATTATTTCCGTAATAATTACATCGGCCAATTCTGCCCAAACGGGGAATATGTCGTATCGTAGCAAGGAGGCCCTGTTCCCGGCTCTATCGGTTATGTTGCCTATTTCAAGAGTGTTTATTGATTTGTTCAGAAACTCTTTATGAAAGGTCAGCTCAACAGATTGTGGGGCCAGGAAAACTGTCGATCCAACACTGTTGTCGTTTACACCAATAAAAATGTTTTCCGCCAAAAAACAACTCCAATCCACAGGTTCGGAGAAGTTGACCACAAGTCTGTTCCTATCGGTAACTATAACCGTGTCAATCCGGGGAGCCACGGTATCGGCATAAAAAACGCCATTCAGGGAGATATCGTCCATCCATAGAAGCATATCGCCAGTCTTGGTATATCTGTATTCTATGACAAACCAACCCGCACCGGCCATCCTGTCGCCGGTACCACTCGAAAAAACGGTACCTCCGGGGGTATCAACCGAAAGATTCCAGGTTCCTTCGACATCTCTTTCCACATTTATTGAGGCTACACTATTGGTGCCGATATCTTTTTCCCAGTTCACCCCGGAATTGGCAACCACTGTTTTGTTCCCGTTTTCTATACTCCATAATCTCAA
>DUOU01000183.1 GCA_012838685.1 Bacteroidota bacterium
AAACTGATACTAAGGGAATGGTCTTGCGCTTCATACGATTGGCAAATATATCATTTCTTTATTAAATTTGAAGATTCATTTTTATGCATGAACTTACCATATTTCATAGCCAAAAGGCTGATCAAAGCGAAAGATGACCAAAAATCGTTTTCCAAACCTATCAACGTTATCGCTATTGTCGGCATAGCGCTAGGATTAGCGGTTATGATCATATCCGTAGCGGTTCTTACCGGATTCAAGAAAGAGATCCGGGAAAAATTTGTAGGTTTTGGCGGAAATATCCAGATTGTGAACTACGATTCAAATATCTCTTACGAGACCTCACCAATCCGTCAGGGAAGAGAGTTCGTGGATAAAATAAAAGAGCTTCCCGGAGTAACCCATATAGAGGTCTTCGCGACCAAAGCGGGAATAATAAGTACCGGAGAAGAGATACAGGGAGTTGTACTGAAAGGGGTCGGAAGCGACTTCGACTGGGGATATTTCAGTAAAAATATGGTTGAAGGGGTATTCTTTACGGTAAACGACTCCATAAGAACAGATGAGGTTATTATCTCGAAAAAAATATCCGATATGCTGCGACTTAAACCTGGCGACTCCTTCAATATGCACTTTATACAAGATCCGCCCAGAGTTAGAAGATTCAATGTTGCGGGTATATATGAGACAAGCTTGGAAGAGTTCGATGAGATATATGTGTTCTGCGATATTAACCATATAAAGAGGCTTAATGGATGGGACGACGACCAGATAAGCGGTTTTGAGATATTTATCGACGATTTTGACGAACTTGACAGGATGACCCTGGCCGTACGCGATGCCGTGGGCTATAGTATCACCGAAGAGGAGGAGAGCTATAAAATCACCAACATAAGGTTAAAATACCCGCAGATCTTCGATTGGCTGGGTTTCCAGGACCTCAACGTGGCCATTATTATTGTGTTGATGCTCATAGTGGCCGGTTTCAACATGATATCCGGTCTTCTGATACTTATCCTCGAAAAAACCAATATGATCGGTATTCTAAAGGCTTTGGGTTCCAACGACAAGACTATCAGGAGAACCTTTTTATACCAGGCCGCATACCTTATCGCGATTGGGTTGGCCTGGGGAAACCTTATTGGGATAGGACTTGCCCTACTGCAGTCAACTACGGGGATAATAAGCCTAGACCCAACATCATACTATCTTAAGAGTGTGCCTATAAACCTCGAGCTTACCCATGTGTTGTTGCTGAACGCGGGAACAATGGCGATTATTATTGCAATGCTTCTGCTGCCCTCCAAACTGATAAGCAAGATTACACCCGTAAAAGCTATAAGATACGACTAACAGCCGGTACCGGACCGACTATTGCTGGTTAAGCGACAGTAAAGCGACAGACTCGTCCGGCGCGATATTCTTGTAATGCTTGTACCTTTCCAATATCTCGGTAACATAATTGACCGACTCCTGGCCGCGGGAATAACCGTAGCGAACGGACGAATCGTTGTAATATTCCGGATCCGATTTCTTCAGCAACCAAACAGCAACATTTCCATCCCATACCTTAGGATCCATGCCATTTTTTTCGGCCAGGCGCATAGCATCTAATATATGTCCCGGTCCCGCATTATATGAGCCAAGGACAAACTTTAGCCTCTCATCCTCGTCGGGAACCAAATCTATAAAATAACTCTCAAGCCATTTGATATACTTAATACCGGTCGCGATGTTCTCCTTCGGTGTCGCCGAAGTTATATCAACTCCAAAGTTTTTTCCTGTTGCCGGCATAACCTGCATCAAACCGAAAGCCCCTGCCCATGAAACTACATTGGGGTCGAACCTCGACTCCTGATATATCAACGAAGAGAGCAGTCTCCAGTCCCAGTTAATCTCCCCACTCGCGCTTTTCACCATATCGTCCCACCTCGATATCTTACCCGTATTCAACGAATAATAATCGCTGTTCACAATGTTTCCGGTCCTTGAATTCCGGAAATATTTGGCGTACAACAGGGCGTAATCGAGGGTATTCCTGTACCCCGCTATCCACTGGTTCAGTTCAGAGAGAAGGACGTCACTGTTCTCCTTTCTGATGCCCCATGCCACATTGTGGACAAAACTTATTGGGGTAGCAACGTCAATATTAGGATAATAAGTGGTACTCACCAGGGCCATATTTTCATCGGCAACGGTAAAGTCAATATCGCCCAGAGCAACCGCCTCAATGAGAAAATCTTGATTGTAAGGTACCTCAACGGCGTTTATCGTATCACCAATCTCATTGGACAACGATAACAACCTGAAGTAACCGACAGTGCTCTCTTCAACATATATTGTCTTATGAGCCATATCCAAATGGTTCCTTATCAACTGTCTGTCAAGTTCATCAGCCGTCATCTCTCTCCAGTTCAATGGTTTTCTCTGAACAAGAACCTGTCTGGTTTCCATTATCGGCTCCGTAAGCAACAAATCCTCCTTCGTCTTTATATTTACGGCAAGATTCATGGCTATTATATCTGCCTTCCCGTCATTAAGCAACCTGAGCGCATCGCGATACTTATCAACAATGGTCAACTCCAGATCAACTCCCAACTTATCGGCAAAAGATTGCAACATCTCGTACTGGAACCCCATCGGCTCACCCTTGTATATGAAATAGTCCGCCGAATTGAAATCGATGACCGCCCTTAAGGTGCCGCTCGCGATGATGGCGTCAAGGTCGTGGTCCAAATAATCTATTTCTGGTGTGGATACGTGGTTGAACGTGCAGGCCGAAAAGGCCAAAATTGACAGGGTAATCAGTTTTCTAATCCTCTTTCCCAAAATATCTGTTTTAGTTGAACAATAAGGATAAAAAATATCCCTTTTTTCAATCGCTTTTTTTCCGGGCCATTCTGTTTAAGCTATCTATATTTGTTAAAAATGGTTAACAAAATCATGCCCTTTTCATGTCAAAAAAGCGGGTGCAAAGATATCAAATATTTTTAATTTGCAACTAATTGTAGAAAGTCCACGCCAATCCGTAGCGTAACATACTGATATTAAGAGGATAAAATGGAACATGATAATAATTATATCCCATCATTCCCTGGTTAATATGGTCATACATGATAAAGATTCTTGCCCTTTTCAGGTTCAGATCAACGAAAACATCGATGAAAGGATAGTTGCCCGCGGTATGGTCGGATTGAGCGTAAAAAAGGTTTGTGGATGGCATATAGGCATAGGGAAAGTATTTGGTATAATAGGTTACCTCGGCGCCTATTTGGGTATTTAACCTGCCTCCGGTACTCTTGAACCTGAAGAGATGCTGGAAATAGAAGGTTGAACGGACAGCAACAAGGGGCAAATCGACCGCCTCGGGAGCACCGCTAACCTGGAGCAACAGATCGTTATCAAAATGAAACTTCCATAACGCCATGCGCTTGCTCACGGTTAGCGAGGTAATGGAGAGTGGCTTGGCATACTGTGTTGGTATCGCCTCTTCTCCAAAATAGGTGTAATTATCTATTATAGCGTACCTGAAGTCAACCTCAAAGTTTCGGGCCGGAAAGCTGAACGAGGATCCCACATCCGTGCGGAACTCCTTCTCCAGGTTGTTGTCCCACACAAAATGGTTGCTGCCCCAGTGGGAGTACCAGAACGAAGGTTGGCTGTTGCTAATGCTGCCGGTCACCGCCAGTGTTGCCCCACCTTTTCGAAAATCAAACCGCTTTGTTATAGCGCCTTTTACCTGAAAATCGCCCGATCTGTAACCCAACAAATAGAGTTCTCCACCAACTTTCCAGCCAAAATTATCCCCTATATCGTTATAAAGCTTGCCCATTAAAGCTATATTGTTGTGGTACAACGATGTAGTGTCGGCAATAATGGTATCAAAAGTGGGAACAATCTGCCCGTATTTATGGTATTCATGTCTCACCCCGGCTCCGCCACCTAGACGAAACTTACCGGCATCGTTGGCCAAAAAATCAAATCTGAGGCTGTTTTTTATGTTCCGGTAATAGAGAGAGTCAAAGGTTTTTGAACTACTTATATAGATGGAGTCATAGTAGCCCGAAGAAGGACGGGCATCAGTGTAGCTTTTCCTGTTGGTCTCCGCCTCCAGGATGTGCGAAATAGTCCCCTTGATAAAAGGCTCCCTGTTCGTTCCTATGGAATCGGTCTCCCCAACGTTATCTCTTCCAAGGTGGTATTTCTGT
>DUOU01000184.1 GCA_012838685.1 Bacteroidota bacterium
AGAAAGGTACAACTGAACAAAGATTATGAACAACTTTCCGAACATTTGAGAGGTATCTTCCAGTCCAAGGTCAATGTCAGGGTCAACGAAGCGGGAAATGGTAGAATTACCATTCCATTCGATACCCGGGAGGATATGGAGCGCATTTTAGAAATATTTGATCGTCTGTAACCCTATAATATTTATATTTGTCAACCGTTATTGGATTGTTTGCTTACGGTAGATAACATTGAAGGGGAGATATATTATACCGCTGTTTTTGATTGTTCTGTTGAACTTCTTCTTTCAGGAAGGTGTGGCGCAGGACACTATTTCCATCAATAATCCCGAAACCTCTGTTTTTTCGCCCGATCCTGTCAGGGCAACAATGCTGGCGGTGGCTCTTCCCGGTATGGGCCAGATATACAACAAAAAGTATTGGAAAGTCCCTATAGTCTATCTGGGTTTTTGTGGTATAGCCTATTCTATAAACCATTTTTCATCGAATTACAACACCTTTATGACAGCTTACCAGGATTTTACCGATGATATCGCGGAGACTGATTCTTATCAGGATCTTATTGTAGCAGATCCATCCACATACGATAGGATGAATTTTCCCGACAGCTACAACCCCTCCCTTGAATCCCAATATAAGGAGGCTATGCTGTCGAAATTGGATTACTATAAAAAGTATCGTGATTTTTCATATATTGGCATCGGTTTGTGGTATTTGATGACCATTTTGGATGCCCATGTGGATGCCTGTCTTTTTAATTACGATGTCAGCGATAACCTTGGGGTAGACATCGTTCCTTTGGCTTTAACGCGTGAGAATGGCGTTCAAACGGGGGTGAATCTAAGTGTAAGGTTTAACTTTTGAACTATTGTGAAATGAAGATAAAAACGCTCATCTGTCTGTTGATAATGTTTGCCTCGCGGACTGTTAATCTATTTGCCGGTCCTGACACCATATATGTAGATACGAAACTTGATACCGATAGGATAGTTCTGGATCTTGACAGTCTTGTCGGCAGCTGGTACGCGGGACTGGCACTGGCCAACAATCCTGTTGTGGTGGGCGACACTTTTGATATCGAATATCCTGACTCGGTATACTCCGCAAGGCTGCAAAGCATAAATTCCGTTATTAACCTTCCATATAACAGGATCATTAAAAATCATATCCATGTTTATACCATCAAACAGAGGGATAAATTCAGTGTTGTGCTGGGATTGAAGGATTATTACTTTCCGATGATAGAGGATGTTTTTGAATCTTATGGTTTGCCCACGGAGTTGAAGTATATGGCGGTCATTGAGTCTGCTCTCAACCCAAATGCCGTATCGAGGGTAGGCGCCACCGGAATGTGGCAGTTTATGAACAGTACCGGGAAGGCGTACGGGCTGACTATAAATTCTATAATTGATGAAAGAAGGGATCCTGTTAAAGCTACGCATGCCGCGGCGAGATACCTGAAAGATCTTTATAAGATATACAATGACTGGATTTTGGTTATAGCTGCCTACAATTGCGGACCGGGAAACGTAAACAAAGCGATCAGGCGTTCGGGAAACCAAAAAGATTACTGGGACATCTATTACAGGCTTCCCCGCGAGACCAGGGGATATATACCCCAGTTCGTGGCGGCGGCATATGCCACGACATTTTATGCCGAGCATAAGATCGCTCCTACACCCGTAAGTTTTCCCATCGCGACGGATACTATCATGCTCCACAAGGATATCCATCTTGGCCAGATATCGGAGGTTATGGGGATTCCGTATGGGGAGATCAAGGCGTTGAACCCTGAATATAGAACAGGACTGGTGCCGGCGACGTCAAAATCGATGGCCATTACACTGCCAATCTCTTATCTGGGAGATTTTATCGATTTGGCCGACTCGATCCGTAATTATAAACCGGAACTGATAAGCAAAAATATGGATGTGGATCCCACAAGATCTTCGAGTGTCCCTGTCAGCGTCCCGGGAAAGACCAAGCTGGTTTATACCGTTAAAGAGGGCGATAATCTGGGATATATAGCGGAGTGGTTTAATGTTGGACTGTCGGATTTGAGATATTGGAACGATATATATGGCAATATAATCAGAATAGGACAAAAAATAAACGTCTTTGTAGACCCCAACAAAACAGACTTTTATTCCCGGATAAATGAGATGACTTTTGCCCAGAAACAGGCTACAAAAGGTATCGCGGTGCCCAATAATGTCCAACAGGCGCAGGTAGCTGAGGAGATTGTGGAGGGAGATTATATTATTCATGTGGTAAGGAATGGCGATACTATATGGGACATTGTAAAAATGTACGCCGGAGCGACAACCACGGAAGTACTGGCACTGAACAACATTTCTGATCCTCAGAAGATACAGGTGGGACAGAGGCTTAAGATAATGAGGAAAAGCTGAACCCTGAATTTATATGCGCCCATTAAGGTCGTTTTTATTTATTTTCTTTTTGTTTGCCTGTCTTGCGGGTCTCTATATCCTGTTGCCCGATGGCGCGCGGCCTAAAGGAGTTTTATCCGACTTTCTCTCGTCTGCTCCCCAGGGTCCCGCAACTATAAAATCCGATACAGACTCTATTGTTTTACTGCCTGTTGAGCCGCGATCTCCCGTGGTTGTGGATATATTACAGCCGTTTATTGATTCACTCGCGAATTCCAAAGGACAGGTAAGGGTCATGTATTATGGGGACTCGCAGATTGAGGGCGACAGGATATCGGGCAAACTTCGCGAACTGTTGAGAGAGGGCAGGGGCGGCACGGGTCCCGGCCTGTTTCTTCCGGTTATGCCTGTGATGTATACCAAAAGTATATGGATCCAATCATCATCTAATTGGAAAAGATATAATTATGTCTCTTATAACGATGGGGAAATATCTGACAACAGGTTTGGCCCGTTTATGGTCAAATGCAGATATCTCCCGGAGGGTGGATCCACGGCAACGCCCGTGAAAGCAACGGTAAGAGTCAGGCCTTCCGGTTTGGCGGATTCGGCAACGGCCTATTTCGATAAATTGAGGATACTGTACAATTGCGAAGATGGTCCCGTTTCTGTTCGTGTTATGGCCGGAAACAGTGTTCTTATGGCCGACACTCTCTCATTGGCTCCTGGTGTCATGGAAACAGGAGCCGATCTGAACGGGGTTTCCCAGTTTACAATTGAATTCGAAGGACAGGTTAGTCCCGATATATACGCCATTTCCGTGGAGAGCGGGACCGGAGTGGTTGTAGATAATATACCGTTGAGAGGAAGCGCCGGTCTGGAGTTTACTATGGTGGATAATCCCACTTTGAATGAGTGGATGGATCTGCTGGAGCCTGATTTGATAGTTTTTCAGTATGGTTTGAACATTGTAAGAAATATCAGGGAAGAGTACTCCTACTATCAGCGCGGAATAGTCAGGCAACTGGATGTGATCAAAAAGGCGCTTTCGGGAGTTCCCGTGCTTATTATAGGGGTTACCAATATGGCGGAACTGGAGGGAGATTCAATAAAACCGTTCGATAATATCGGAAAGATTGTTGCCGCCCAACAGTCGGCCGCTGAAGAATCCTCCGCGGCTTTCTGGAATGCCTATGAGAAGATGGGAGGTTCAGGTTCTGTCCCTGTTTGGGTAGAGAAGAGGCTTATGCAGACGGATTTCACGCATCTTACTTATGCGGGTGCCGATACCCTGGCCTCCATGATAGCGAGAGATCTGTTTTTAAAAGATAGCTCACTTTTTTTGCGGGAAAATTTATCTAAAACCGACTCGACAATTTTTAATGCCGTTGCCGGGGATGATACTCTTTCTGTTCCGACATCGGAAAAAAGAAGGGAGGGGTTGTTTGGCGATATGATGGCGAACAGGGTGTTGGATGTTGTATTTGGGTATGACAGCAACAAGCCAATGATCTTTAGCGGACTGATGTTCTGGCTGTTTTTTTTGGTCGTTATGGCCATGTACAGCCTGTTCTACAGAAAAATTTCATTGAGGAACACCTATCTGCTGCTGGTCAGTTTTTTCTTCTATTACAAAACGGGGGGAGTTTTTGTGTTCTTGCTGTTATTCGCTGTGGTTGTCAATTTTTTGTGCGGCAAGGCTATCTCCGCATCAAAACGTAAGGCCACTAAAAAAATCAATCTGGCTATAGGGGTACTCGTTAACCTTTCGGTCTTGGCCTATTTCAAATACTCTGCTTTTCTGATTGGAATTATCAACGAGATATTTGGGACTGCCATAGCCAGCAAAGATTACCTGGCTATGTTGGCCAACAATTATCTGGGCACCGGTTTCAACGTTGACAATATTATTCTTCCGATAGGTATCTCATTTTTTCTGTTTCAGGCCATAAGTTATATCGTTGATCTCTACCGCGGCGATATTGAACCTGTAGGCAGCATAGCGGATTTCGGATTTTATCTCTCTTTCTTTCCCCAACTTGTTGCCGGCCCTATAGTCAGGGCTTCGGAGTTTATACCCCAGATATCGCTTCCCTATAACGTTACTGAAAGAGAGTTTGGCCATGCGCTGTTTTTGATCGTCAAGGGGCTGATAAAAAAGATAGTGATATCGGATTTTTTGGCGATAAATTTTATAGATAGGATTTTTGATATGCCGGCGGCCTATTCCGGATTTGAGAACCTGATGGCGGTATATGGTTATTCATTGCAGATATACTGCGATTTTTCGGGTTATACCGATATCGCGATCGGCTTGGCCCTTGTTATGGGTTTCCGCATTCCCGTCAATTTCAATTCGCCATATAAAGCCATGGATTTGACCGACTTTTGGCGCAGATGGCATATCTCGCTATCCAGATGGCTGAAAGATTATCTTTATATACCATTGGGTGGAAACAGGAAAGGAAAGTTTAGGACGGGATTGAACCTTATGACAACCATGCTTTTGGGAGGTTTGTGGCACGGAGCTTCAATGAGGTTTGTACTTTGGGGCGGTCTGCATGGCATAGGTTTGATATTTTCAAAGATCAAGAACCGCATCATTGGGGAAAACAGTATGCGATCGGCTTTCTTCCGTTTTATCTCGATATTGGTTACTTTTCATTTTGTCTCTTTTGCCTGGATATTTTTCCGATCGGCCAACATGACGGAGGCCTTGATAATGTTTTCAAGAATTTTCGGTGATTTTGCTCCCGGGGCTTACATGGAAGTTCTGTCCGCTTATTTGACGGTATTTGTCATTATGGCAATGGGGTTTGTTCTCCATATGCTTCCCGAAAAGGTAAAAGAGTCGTACCGCGGACTTTTTATCAATTCCCCTTTGGTCGCGCAATTTATTATGATCGTTCTGGTGGCGGTATGGCTATGCGCTATGCGGGGAACAGAAGTGATGCCGTTTATCTATTTCAGGTTTTAGGATGGGATAGCCGATACAGGGTGGGCATATGTTTTTACCTCTTTACCGGTAATCTCTCCCTTACAGAGAATTATCAATCTTTCCAACACGTTCCGGAATTCGCGGATATTTCCTGTCCACTCAATTTTTTGGAGTTCCTCGATGGCATCCTTGGTAATGTTTAACTTGCTCATACCATATTCAGCGCATATAAGGGATATAAAATGGTCGGCCAACGCCGGAATATCGTCAATCCTCTCATTTAACGTGGGCAGATGGATCAGTATAACGCTTAAACGGTGGTAAAGATCCTCCCTGAAGTTGTTCCGCTCAATCTCCTGTTTGATGTTTTTGTTGGTGGCGGATACAATCCTGACATTGACCTGGATGTCTTTTTCGGAGCCAACCCTGGTAATTCTGTTTTCCTGTAGAGCTCTGAGCACCTTGGCTTGAGCCGATAGGCTCATATCGCCTATCTCATCCAAAAATAGGGTTCCACCATTTGCCTGCTCAAATTTGCCGATCCTCTGTTTGATGGCCGAGGTAAACGATCCCTTTTCGTGGCCGAAAAGTTCACTTTCGATGAGTTCCGAAGGTATGGCGGCGCAGTTGACCTCAACGAACGGACCTTTGGCCCGACCGCTTTTTTCGTGGATCTGGTGCGCTACAAGTTCCTTGCCCGTGCCGTTGGCTCCGGTGATCAGCACCCGCGCTTCAGTGGGAGCCACCTTCTCGATCATATCCTTGACCGCCTGGATTGGCTTGGAGTCGCCAACAATCTCATACATCTTGTTCACCTTGCTTTTTAAGGCTTGTGTTTGGGTAACAAGTGTTGACTTCTCCATCGCGTTGCGTATAGTGATAAGAAGTCGGTTCAGGTCCAGCGGCTTTTCCAGGAAATCGTAAGCCCCCTTTTTTATGGCTTCAACGGCTGTGTCGATGTTTCCATGGCCCGATATCATTATGACTGGAGTGAGGGTGGAGATGTCTTGAAGTTTTTCAAGCACCTCGATACCATCCATCTCCTGCATTTTTATGTCACATAGAACAACATCATAGCTGTTGTTGGAGAATAATTCGATACCTGTACGGCCATCTTCAGCGAGATCTACCTGATATTTTTCATATTCAAGTACATCTTTTAGAGTGTTTCTGATCGACTTTTCGTCGTCTATTACAAGAATCTTCGACATATTTCCGTTATCTTTTATATTTTAACCATTTCCACATCTCTCTCCAGGATATCTTCTTGCCGTACATCAGAATGCCGGTCCTGTAAATTTTGGCCGCCATCCAGATTACCCCAACTATTGTTATTGCCATAACCAACATCGATACGGCCAGTTGCCATGCGGGAACATCAAAAGGAATTCTGGCCATCATCACTATTGGCGAGGTAAGGGGAATCATTGAAAACCAGAAAGACAACTGGCTTTCCGGATTGGTCATCGTTCCCATTGCAACTATCAATCCCAGAAGTATAGGGATTGTTATGGGCAACATAAATTGTTGGGTCTCCGTTTCGTTGTCAACAGCGGATCCAATCGCGGCGAACAGCGAGGCATACAGAAGGTATCCGGTTATAAAGTAGAAAAGAAACGAGAAGATTATCAAGCCCCAATCCTGGTTCATGGCAGTGTTGAACAGATCCATAAATTCCGATAGTTCTTCGGTTGCCCGCGCCTCAGGTATTGCCTGGGCGGAGGAGGCGGCCGACATGAAATCCCGGGACTCCTGTACAGCACTTATAGCGACAGCCCCTTCTGTTTTCCCTATGATCATATTTTTGGCGATTCCAACGAACCCTATGGTCAAAAGAATCCAGATCATAAATTGTGTGAGACCCACCAGGGCAATCCCGATGATCTTTCCCATCATCAGTTGGATAGGCTTTACCGAGGAGATTATCACCTCAACAATTCTGCTGGTTTTTTCTTCGATAACACCTCTCATCACCATTGAGCCGAACATAAATACCAGCATATACATCAGGAGGCCTCCAATATAGGCAATGGCCATCGCGACCCCTGTGCTTGTCTGCCTGGTATCTCCCTCCTTGTCAATTCTTATTGTCTGTACCGATACTGAAGTGTTGATCTCTTTCAGGATTCTGTCGAGGTTTTCAATATCATAAGCCAAAAGTTTCTGGCGTTCTATTTCGTTTTTTAGGGATGTGTTGATATAGTTTATCAATCCTATCGGCGGCTGCTTCTTGGAAATGAGCTGAACCGCGTTGGGTGTGGATACCACAGCCGGGTCTATATACAAAATACCGTAATATCCGGCCTCCTCAAAACTATTTTTCAGTGTATTGAGGTCGACATCGTCCAGATATACAAATTCCGCCTCATTGCTGTTTTTTATGGTACCGGTAAAAAGGTCGCTACCGTTTTCAATGACAGCTATTTTTTTTAGATCGGTATCGCCCCTCATGGTGAGATATGTGGGCAATATTATCAGCAGCGCCATAAGAATGGGGGTAAGGATAGTCATAATAATGAACGACTTTTTTCTGACCCTTACATTGTACTCTCTGGCGATTATTATTGATATCTTGTTCATGCCCCACTTTTTTTAACGACTTTCATTTACTACCCTGATAAAAATATCGTTCATTGACGGAACAGTTGGATTGACGGATATTATTTCACCGATAGGGATGATTTTTCCAAGAATATCGTTTATGGAAGCACCGTCGTTCGCCCGCAACTTCACTTTTGTTTTTGAGTCTGACGACGATTGGGAAATAATGGTGTAGTGTTCGTTTTCTTCTATTTTCTTTGTTCCTTCGATTATTATTTCGTACTCCTTGGCCGACCATTGTTCGCGGATATCGCTGACCTTTCCCTCCAGTATGGACTTCGATCTGTTGATCAGCGTAATATTGTCGCATAACTCCTCAACCGAAGCCATATTGTGGGTAGATAAGATAATTGTCGCCCCTTTATCCCTCAAATAGAGGATCTCGTTCTTTATTATATTGGCGTTAACGGGATCAAATCCTGAAAAAGGTTCATCAAATATCAACAGCTTGGGTTCATGCAAAACTGTGGAGATGAACTGTACCTTTTGCTGCATTCCTTTTGAGAGCTCTTCAACCTTTTTGTCCCACCAACCTGTGATCTCCAGCCTTTTGAACCATAACTTGATCCTGCTCATCGCTTCTGATCTGGAAAGTCCCTTCAGTCGGGCCAGATAAAGCACCTGTTCGCCCACCTTCATCTTTTTGTAAAGACCTCTCTCTTCGGGGAGGTAGCCAATGGAGGCGATATCCTGTTGGGACAATTTGTGTCCGTTCAGGTACAATTCTCCCCTGTCGGGTCCCATAATCTGGTTTATGATGCGGATAAGAGTTGTTTTTCCCGCTCCATTGGGACCCAGCAGTCCATATATACTCTGTTTGGGAACAGATATACTGACATTGTCGAGTACCGTAAAATCTCCGAACTGCTTTGTTACGTTGATGGCTTCAAAAAAGGGCATATCAAGTATTTAGGCTCTATTTATAGGGTAAATATAGGAATTAATCCAACGTTTATTCAAAATAACCTCTCATCCTGCCAAAAAACCCCTTGTCGTTTTTATCGGGCTTTGGTTCAAAACTTTCCGACTCTCTGAACTTTTCAAAGAGTCTGGACTCCTCGCGGTTGAGATTTTTTGGTATCCAGACATTGACGTTGACCAGAAGGTCCCCTCTTCCGTAGCTGTTGACGTCGGGAAGACCTTTTCCTCTCAGACGTAGAATTTTTCCCGGTTGCGTGCCAGGTTCAATCTTTATTTTGACTCTTGAATCGACAATTGGGATCTCCACGTTGGCGCCCAATATGGCTTCGGGTATACTTATAAAAAGATTATAAATGAGATCATTTCCTTCTCTGATCAGTTCCGGATGGTTTTTTTCGTCAATTACCACTATCAGATCGCCGTTCACACCGCCTCTCCTGGCGGCGTTTCCTTCGCCAGTAACGGTTATCTGCATCCCTTTGCCGACGCCGGCAGGTATATTTATGGTAACAATGTCATCTTTCTGTACAATGCCTTCGCCATAGCATTTGGGACATTTTTTTGTGATTGTCTTTCCATCACCTCCACAAGCAGGGCAAACTGATGAGGTTTGTATCTGTCCCAGGAAGGTATTGGTAATGCGTGTCGCGTGTCCTGTCCCGTTACAGGTCTTACATGTTGAGATGCTCTGTTCGTCGGCCGCTCCCGAACCGTTACAGGCGGAGCAAGCGACATATTTTTTTATTTTTATTTTTTTCTTTGTGCCTTTGGCTATCTCCTCAAGGGTAAGTTTGACTTTTACCCTCATATTGGTCCCTTTGTTCACATATTGGCCTCTGCTTCTGCTTCCCCCAAACGTGCCGAAACCACTCCCGAAGATATCTCCGAAAGAGGAGAAAATATCCTCCATGGTCATCCCGCCGCTGTATCCTCCTCCTGCCGCGGAGCTACCCACACCGGCATGTCCAAACCTATCGTATTTCGCTCTTTTATCGTCGTCACTCAGCACTTCGTAAGCCTCGGCCGCCTCTTTGAACATATCTTCGGCCTTTTTATCGCCTGGATTTTTGTCGGGATGATATTTCAACGCCTGCTTCCGGTAGGCCTTTTTTATTTCATCCTTGGTCGCGCCTTTGCTTACTCCAAGTACGTCGTAGTAATCTCTTTTTTCCATGTTATTGTTTTATGGTCGTGGCTTGGCCTTTTATTCCCCCACAACTACTCTAGAATGTCTTATTACCTTATCGTTCAGATAGTATCCTTTCCGGACAACCTCAACAATCCTGCCCTTTTTTTCTTCATCGTTGACAGGAACCTTGGCAACGGCGTCATGAATATCTACATCCAGGGGACAGTTGATAGCCTCTATCTCCTTTACTCCGTTGTTTTTCAGGAATTCAGCGAACTTATCGCATATAAGAACCAGCCCCGTTCTGATGGCTTCGGTATCGTTACTGTTTTCCATCGCGGCCATGGCCCTTTCAAAATCGTCCATAAATGGGATAGCTTCCAGCAAAACTCTTTCACTGGCATATTTTGTGAGATCCATCTTCTCTTTGAGAGTTCTTTTCCTGTAATTGTCGAATTCCGCGGAAAGTCTGATATACTTATCTTGTATCTCTGCCAGTTTTTCCTGTAGTTTTATCTCTTTCTCGGAACAACTGTCAACCTCCCCAACCGGCTCCTCTTTTTCAATGGAAACCTCTTTTTCCCCGGGTTTTCTCTTTTTTAAATCTTCGGCATTGGTTTTAGCGTTGCCATCTGTTTTATTATCAATCTTTTTTGAGCTGCCGCTTGTCTCTTTTTTCGCGGTTCCCGTTTGTTGTTTATTATGCTTCATTTTATTTTGATGTTGTTAACGTCTCAGTAGTATCAAATAATTTGCCATTATTGGTCTGGTTGACAATTTGTCACTAATAACGGTTCGGCAAAGTGAGAATGCTCTCTTTTTACCGGAAAATGGCGCACGGATAATTTTGCGGGGGGGTGATTTTAGTCGTTTATTCGTGTAATATCGGCGCCTATCGCGTTCAGCCTGCCGTCGATGTTCTGATAACCCCTGTCAATCTGTTCAATGTTGTGGATCACGCTTCTTCCTTCCGCCGAGAGGGCCGCGATAAGTAAAGCTACTCCGGCCCTGATATCGGGCGATGTCATTGTAGTTCCCCTTAGGGCGGTTTTTCTGTTGTGTCCTATGACTGTCGCCCTGTGAGGATCGCAGAGTATGATCTGCGCCCCCATGTCAATCAGCTTATCGACAAAGAAAAGTCTGCTCTCGAACATCTTCTGATGGATCAATACGGCTCCCTTGGCTTGTATGGCGGTAACAAGAAACACGCTGAGCAGGTCGGGTGTCAGGCCTGGCCATATAGCGTCGGCTATCACCATAATGGAACCATCAATAAATGTCTCTATCTCATAATGTTGTTGCGCAGGAATATAGATATCGTCGCCAACTCTCTTCAGTTTTATTCCCAGTCTCTTGAAAGAGTCGGGTATGATCCCCAGATTATCGTAAGCCACATTTTTGATTGTAATTTCGGAACAGGTCATCGCGGCCATGCCTATGAATGAGCCTATTTCGACCATGTCGGGAAGGATGGTGTGGACACATCCCCCAAGGGCTTCGACCCCATCAATGTAAAGAAGGTTGGAGCCAATGCCATCGATTTTTGCCCCCATAGCCGTAAGCATCCTGCAAAGTTGTTGGATGTAAGGCTCACAAGCCGCGTTGTATATGGTGGTCCGCCCTTTGGCGAGGACAGCCGCCATTATAATATTGGCTGTACCTGTAACCGAAGCTTCGTCGAGATGCATATAGCAACCCTTGAGTTTTTTTGCCTCAACAAGGTATTTTTTTTCCTTCTCGTTATAATTAAATTTAGCGCCAAGTTTCTGAAAACCCGTAAAATGGGTATCAACCCTCCGTCTTCCTATTTTGTCGCCACCCGGCTTGGGTATGAACGCTCTGCCGAAACGGGCAAGAAGCGGGCCTATTATCATAATGGATCCGCGCAGTCTTGTGCTTTTTGACAGGAATTGGTCGGAAAGAAGATAGTCTATATTGATGTTCTTTGCCTCGAAAGTGGCGGATGATCTTGATTTTCTCCGAACGGATACCCCCATACCCTCAATCAATTCTATCAGGTTATTTACATCGTCTATATCAGGTATATTGTTGATTGTAACCTTTGAGGGTGTCAACAATGTGGCGCAGATAACTTCAAGTGCTTCGTTTTTGGCCCCCTGAGGCGTTATTTCTCCTTTTAATTGTCTGCCGCCGTTGACTATGAAAGTACTCATTGGTGCCTGTATTGTTGTTTTTTCTTGCCGAATTGTTTGCCCTGTCTGCCTGTTTTTTTGCCGGTGCTTTGTTGTTTTTTCTTATTGGTCTGGATAATCTCCTTGGTCTCTATTATATTGATATCTTCCGGTACTTCCAGTTTTCCGCGGGATAGAGTTTTAAGGTCTCCCAAAATAACCTCATCGTCAACCTGGCTTCTGTTCCATAAAACGTAGGATTTTTTCATTTGGTTGACAATCAATTCTATAAGATAGGATTTTTCGTCTGAATCCTCCATCTCAATAGCCGCATCGATCATCAATTCGGTTATCCTTCCGTAATGGAGAAACTTGACATTGCCCTGCAGATATGGTATTTTATTTGGGGGCTCCTGAAATTTTGATTGTTCAGGTTGGGGGTAAGGCGAATCGATGTCGAGGTCAAAATCGGCTATCAAGCACAAATGGTCCCATAACTTGTGTTTAAGTTCTCCTTCATCCTTGTAATGTGTGTTGTTCAGGTTGGCCATCACCATTATAACCGTCTTTGCCGCCCTGGTTCTCTCCTCCCTGTTTTCGATGGTTTTAACGTAATCTACCATCTTCTGGACGTTTCTGCCATATTCCGGCAGTGCCATTCTTTTACGTTGGGTATTATAATCGAAATTCATTTCACGCTTTTCCGCGAAGTTAAGATAAATTTATGGATTACCGATCGTAATGGTTGAAAAGAGAACATTCATGGTCGTTAAAAGAGGTGGATGTATAAATGATTTTTACAATTGTTCCGGAATTAAAAAAATGATACTTTTGGCCATTGGTTGGTCAATTATGAAGGAAAACAAGGCTCTGTTCGTCGATATCAATAAGCTAACCTTAGCTGGAGCTATCATAACAATTGGAATAGTTTTCGGCGACCTTGGTACCAGTCCTCTCTACGCGATGAGGTCATTGATATCCGAAGGGGCCGGAATGTATGACAAATTGTTGATTTATGGGGGGATATCCTGCATATTCTGGACTCTGACCATTTCAACAACGGTAAAGTATATCATTATAGCATTGAGGAACGACAACAATGGGGAAGGAGGCATATTCTCTCTTTTCGCTCTGTTGAAGGAAAAGAAATCTATAGTAGCTGTCGCCACAATGATAGGTGCCGCCGCGCTTTTGGCCGATGCGGTTATGACGCCATCCATAACAATAACCTCTTCTATTGAGGGTTTGAGTCTCTATAATCCGAAGATAGGGGTGGTACCGATTGTGTTGGTTATCTTGACTTTTATCTTTTTTTTCCAGAAATATGGCACAAATGTTATCGGAAAGTTTTTCGGTCCCGTTATAATATTATGGTTGGCGGTTATAGGTACGCTGGGAATGGCCCAGCTGATAAAATACCCCGCTATCCTTGAGGCGTTGAATCCTGTTTATGTATACCGGTTTCTAACTGAACATCCCGGAGCTTTTTTGTTGTTAAGCTCTGTTTTTTTGGCTGTCACGGGAGCTGAGACCATCTATGCCGACCTGGGACATTGTGGACGTAAAAATATTCAGTTTACATGGATTTTTGTCAAAGTAGCCCTTGTTCTGAACTATTTCGGACAGGGAGCCTGGCTTATGATGAACATGGACAAGGGTCCGTTGGTAAATCCGTTTTTCAGTCTTATGCCGGGGTGGTTGCTTGTTCCCGGGGTGGTTTTGGCGACAGCCGCGGCTATAATTGCCAGTCAGGCCATAATTACAGGTTCATTTACTTTGGTCAGTGAAGCCATATCATTGAATTTCTGGCCCAAGATGAAAGTTTTACATCCAACATTTATAAGGGGACAGGTCTATCTGCCCGTAGTCAACGGTTTTCTTTGGATAGCCTGTTGTTTCGTTGTTTTGTCGTTCAGGGAGTCGGTTAAGATGGGCGCGGCGTACGGCTTGGCGATAAACATATCGGAACTGGTGACAACAATACTGCTCTCCTATTACCTGCTTAAAAAAGGTGTCAACCACCGATTGGTTCTGCTTCTTTTTTCGGTTTTCTTTATTATGGAAATCAGCTTCCTGATAGCGAACCTTCACAAGTTCAGTACCGGTGGATGGTTTACACTTTTCCTGGCATCAATATATATGTTGATTATGGTTGGATGGTATTTTGGCCGTAAAATCAAGAACAGATACATAACTTTTGTGGATCTTGATGAGTATCTCGATGCTTTCAGGGATATAGTAAAAGATGAAACAATTCCCCGGTACGCCACCAATTTGGTCTATATAATAAAGGCCAACAGAGTGGATCAGGTGGAGTCGAAGGTTATTTATTCAATTTTCAGGAAACAGCCCAAAAGGGCGGATACCTACTGGTTGTTGCATGTCGATAGGGTCAATAGTCCAAATAGGTTTGACTATCAGGTTAACCATATAATTCCCGGAGTTTTGATAAGGGGCGATTTTCATATTGGTTTCAAGGTGGAACCCAAAATTCACCTCTATTTTAGGAATGTGGTTGAAAATCTGGTTAATAGTGGGGAGATAGAGTTGAAAAGCGGTTACAACACTTTGAGGAAGTACAATGTGGAGGCCGATTTCAAATTTGTCC
>DUOU01000016.1 GCA_012838685.1 Bacteroidota bacterium
CTGAATGAGAGGATAATGTCGAGAGACTCCAAACTTTCATCCTGGGAGGAAGCTATTCTTGTCCTGAACAGGATAGTCAGGAAGTTGAGCCTGCCCGATGAAAAGACACTGAACCTCGATCCCAGCAACACAATAGTAGAACAGGTGCCGATAATAGTCGATCAGCCCGAGAAATCGGGGATAGAGAGAGTCACTTAGTTTTTATATCTGTCTTTACTCCCCGTTTTCTTCAGGATTATAATCGGTTCTCAACACCCTGAATTCAGTCCGTCTATTGGCCTGATGCGTTATCTCTTTCTGCTCTTCGGTTGGCAGTGAGTTTATATACTCTTCGGTAAGAACCGTGCCCACCTTCAGGAAGGTCGCCTGGGCGGATATCTCCTCATCAACGATCTTTGGAGTGGATTCACCGTAACCTTTGGCGGTAAGTCTGTCAGGATTGATTCCCTTTTCTATCAGATATTCCACAACACTCTGGGCCCTTTTTTGGGAAAGATCGAGGTTGTATTCTTCAGTGTCCCTGGAGTCGGTGTGCGACATAAGCTCAATGGTCACGTTTTCATTGTCGTTAAGCGTCTCCACAAGTTTGTCGAGTGAAACCATCGATTCCGGACGAAGTTCCCATTTGCCGAAATCATAAAAAATATTTGGCAGTTCAATAGGTTTGTCTATTGCTGTGAGCATGATGGTAACCATATAGTCCCTGCTCTTTTCTTCTCCCTTTGTTGTCTCTCTCTCCTTGCCGTTAAGATATCCCTCTTTTGAGGCCAAAAAGATATAATCTACGTTCTGTTTCAACGCGAATCTGAACTCTCCTCCGTTGCCGGTTTCGGTCTGCAGGTTGGAGCCGTCGCTCGCTATAAGCTGAACCGTTGATCCCGCGATCGCCGCGCCACTCTCTTCATCTTTCACCAAACCTGTAATGTTGAACTCCAGGGGGGGCAGGACAAACGAGTAAAGCTCGTCGTTTCTCCTCCCTTTACGGGTTGAGGTGAACATCCCTTTTTCGGATAAACCCTCGAACGATATGCCGAAATCGTCAGCGGAGCTGTTGATAGGCGATTTCATGTTCTCCACAAGCCAACGACCGTTAGGCTGCTCGGTAGCCTTGAAAATATCGAGACCCCCCATACCAGGCAAACCATCTGACGAAAAATAGAGCGTTCCATCTACCCTGACATAAGGGAACATCTCATCGCCTGAAGTGTTGATATCCGGTCCGGCATTTTTGGGAGCGGACCATCCGCTGCCTTCCCTCGTAACGTACCAGATGTCTTTTCCACCGTAACCTCCCCTCATATCGGATACAAAAAACAATCTTTCACCATCGTTGCTGATAGCCGGATGGGCCGCGACCAACGAATCGGCCACCAGTTCAAGATTTATCGGATCGCTCCACCTTCCCCCTTCGCGCATGGAGTAAAGTATTTTGCAACCCTTGTTCTCCCTTTTTCCTACTTCGCACCTCGTAAAAAACAGTTCGCTGAAATCGACTGAAAGTGAAGGAGTGCCATCATCGAATTCGCTGTTGATAACGTCAACCGGAACCGGTGTGCTCCACTTCTCTTTTTTATCGATTCTGCTCTCAAAAATGTCGGTAAAGTTCTCTCCGGTCGCGCCGCTTGTCTTGTTGCCCGTGGCATCCTCCCTGGAGGAGGTGAAATAGATCATACCATAGTCCTCCCTGGAGTAAACGGGACTAAAATCGGCTCCCCTTGAGTTCAGGTCTTTTAATTCTGTTATTATGTATGCTTCAGGATTGCGTTGCCATTCAACAGCGAGTTCGCACGCCAGTATCTCCTGATCTGCCCTGGGGTCGGCGGGGGCTACCTGTTTGTAGTTGTTGAGCTCCTCAATGGCCAGCTCATATTTGCCGTTTTTCTTGTAGGTCATGGCAAGATAAAAATGTGATTCCGGTCGACCGGAACTCTGCTTTACGGCCAATTTATACCATGTTTCAGCGCTTCGGGGATCATTCACAAGTCGGTATGATTCCGCTATCATAAAAATATATTCACCTCTGGCAGCCTTGTCGCTTTTGCTGGTTTTTGAATAGGTGTCCTTAAAGAAATCGATAGCCTCGTAGTATTCACCGGCCTCAAATGCTTCGTAAGCCCTGGAGGCTCTCCGTTTTTGGGCCGATATGCCGGAGGTGGCGACTAACAATAAAAGTGTAACAAGGACAATTATCCGTCTCATAAATTCAATTTTTCTTCGAAATCCAACCATAACACAACATTTTCAGGTGGTCTTTTATACCGCCTAAACGGCCAGTAAAAGTAACCACTTTTCGGTAACGGATTCACAATAGATAACAACAAATTGCAACAGTTATTGCTTCTATTGCGGTTCGTGGCGCGAAAATAAATGTCAATCAACCGCCGATTGAGGTTAAAAAAACACAAATGGCCCCCTTTTTTAGGGGGGTAACTATCAAAAATATACTCTTTTTTATAAAAAACACTAAAAAAACAGGGGGTATATGGATGAAATATATAGTTTCGCGAAAAAATAAATATAATATGGCGGAATTAAGATTTAGCGCGTTACGCGACGCTTTCAACAGGTCGCCCGTTGCTGTGGAACCTCCATCAAGACGGGTTTCGGAATATTTTGGGGCTAATGTCTTCGATATGAACAAGATGGAAAGATATTTGTCTAAAGAAGCCTTCAAAATAGTTAAAAATGCCATTGAAGAGGGCAAATCCTTGTCTATCGAAGAGGCCAATCAGGTGGCTATCGGGCTGAAGGCATGGGCTCTTGAGATGGGAGCGACCCATTATACCCATTGGTTCCATCCACTGACAGACGTCACAGCCGAGAAACATGATGGTTTCATCGATATGGGAGCAGGCGGCAAGATGATCGAGGAGTTTTCAGGCAAATTGCTGGTTCAGGCTGAGCCTGACGCTTCAAGTTTCCCAAGTGGCGGTATAAGAAATACCTTTGAAGCCAGGGGTTACACTATATGGGACGTTTCGTCCCCGGTATTCATAGTTGGCTCCACTCTTTGTATTCCCACCATTTTTATCTCCTATACCGGAGAGGCTCTTGATTATAAAACGCCACTGCTCAAAGCCCTGTATGAACTGGATAAGGCGGCTGTTGATGTTTGCCAGTATTTCGACAAGGATATAACAAAAGTATATCCCACTTTAGGTGCCGAGCAGGAGTATTTCCTTATTGATGAAGCCCTTTATTATGCCCGTCCCGATATAGCTCAGTGCGAAAGAACGCTTATGGGACATCAGGCTGCCAAGGACCAACAGCTATCCGACCATTATTTCGGATCAATTCCTGAAAGGGTAAAGGCATATATCGAAGATTTTGAGACAGAGGCGTATAAATTGGGCATTCCGGTAAAGACCCGGCATAATGAGGTCGCTCCAAACCAGTTTGAGTGCGCTCCTCTATTCGAAGAGGTTAACCTGGCCGTGGATCACAACCAGCTCCTGATGGATATTATGAGAAGAACGGCCAGAAAACACAAATTCAGGATCCTTTTCCATGAGAAACCGTTTGCCGGCATCAACGGTTCCGGTAAACACAATAACTGGTCGTTGGCTACCAATACCGGGGTAAACCTTTTGTCTCCCGGGGTAAATCCCAAAACAAACCTGCAGTTCCTGACCTTCCTTGTAAATGTCATCAAGATTGTAAATGACAACAATGACCTGATCCGCGCATCGGTGATGAACGCGACCAACTCATACCGTCTTGGGAGTCACGAGGCTCCTCCGGCAATTGTTTCGGTGTTCCTGGGTTCATATCTTACATCGATCCTGGAAGATATAGTTGAAAAGGTGACCGATAAAAAACTGACTCCCGAACTGAAAACGGATATCAAGCTTGGTATAGGCAAGATTCCCAAAGTTTTGCTTGACAACACCGATCGCAATCGTACCTCTCCTTTCGCCTTCACCGGTAACAGGTTCGAGTTCCGTATGGTGGGTTCTTCCGCTAACTGCAGCAGCGCCATGATCATACTGAACGCCGCATTGGCCTACCAGTTGAAACAGTTCAAGTCCGAGGTTGACGGAATTATCGAAAAAGGGATGAGCAAGGATGACGCGATATTCCAGACACTCAAAAAATATATTATCGAATCGAGGAGAGTTCTTTTTGAGGGGGATGGTTATAGCAAAGAGTGGCAGAAAGAGGCCGCGAAGAGAAAACTGACAAGTAACCCAAGCGTTCCTGAATCGTTGAAAGCATACCTGACACCCAGGGCCAGAAAGGTTCTCACAACTGTTGGCGTACTGTCGGAAAAAGAGATAGAAAGTCGTGTTGAGGTTGAATACGAGAAGTTTACCAAGAAGGTTCAGATTGAATCGAGAATTCTTGCCGACATAGCGATGAACCACATCGTTCCAATAGGCATCAAATATATGACTTCACTCATTGAAAACGTCAAAGGCATCAACGATATCTACGAAGGGAACGAGTGCGAAAAGCTTTCAAGTATCAGTAAATCTATGATCATAGAGATAGCTGACCACATTTCCAATGTCGAGAGAATGGTCAATGATATGGTTGAAGAGAGAAAGAAAGCGAACGTCATGGAGAGCACATACGATAAAGCCATCGCGTACGAGAAAAATGTCAAGCCATATCTCGACAGTATCAGATATCACATCGATAAGCTCGAACTTATCGTTGACAATGAGATATGGCCTCTTCCCAAATACAGGGAATTGCTCTTTATCAGGTAGGTTTAAGGTTGATTTGTTGCTTGATCGGAGTTGTTGGCATCAACTCTCCGGGGCTTTTATTTGAAACATTTTCTCCTCTTTATCTTCGCGATATAAAACAGGAAGACAGGCCGCTTTTTTATTAAAATATGTTATATTTGTCGCCTGAATTTTCAGGCATCAACATTTATCCTGGCCCTGTCCTTGGTGAACCTTTGTGGATCGGATTTTTGTTTTTGTTCTGTGATTTTTGATTTAGAATCAGTTATTAATAGTAAAGATTATTCCAATAAATGTCAGCGATTCAGTTTTTAAGGGAAAAGGCAGGCGCATTGGTTGCCTTTGTTATAGGTTTATCTCTCATATTTTTTGTGGCAAGCGACCTTGTAGGGGGGGGCGGCAGCCAGAGCAGAAGAATCAGGAAATATTATGAGATAGGCGAGATTGCCGGTGAGAAGATATCTTATCAGGATTTCGAGACCAGGGTACAAGGCTTGGTAGAAATATATAAACTTTCCGGAACCGACGTTACGGCCGAGATGTACGAAACTGTCAGGGACAACGTATGGGACCAGATGGTGAGGGAAAAAATTCTTGACAGCAAATATGACAAGCTTGGTATAGGCGTAAGTAACGATGAGCTTGACGACCTGGTTCTTGGCGATAATCCGCATCCCATTGTGTTGCAGCTTTTCACTGATCGTACTACCGGTGTTTTTAACCAGTCCTATCTGGTAAACTTTCTGAAACAGATTGAACTTGATGAGACAGTTCGCACCTATTGGCTTTTCTTTGAAGATGAGATTGTAAACGAGAGGGCCAGTACAAAATACAACACCTTGGTTTCAAAAGGGCTTTATGTCACCTCCAAAATGGTAGAGTTCCAGAGGGCGCTGAACGGACCGACAGTGGATTTCAGTTATGTGATGAAAAATTATGCCTCTATCCCTGATACCGCGATTACCGTTTCCACCGGCGAGATCAAAGATTATTACAAGAAACATAGGGAGGACTATAAAAGAACCGCGAGCAGGGATGTCGAATATGTAACATTTGATGTGGTTCCATCTGAAGAAGATCGTAAATCAATAGAGGCCTGGTTGACCGACAATATTGAGGCTTTTAAGACAGCCACTGATCCCGAACAATACATCAACTTGACATCCGATACCAGGTTCAACGGTTTTTACCAGACAATTGACCAGGTTGCTCCGGCATTGCGAGAGTTTGTTGGAGGCGGGGATACCGATGCTGTTTACGGTCCTTATGAGGAGGAGGGCTACTTTAAGATCGCGAAGATTCTGGATATAGCCAACCGTCCCGATTCTGTCCATGCCCGTCATATCCTGATCTCTTCGGGCACAAGTTACGAGTCGGTCAAAGCTATGGCTGACAGCCTCGCCAATGTAATCAGAAGCGACAAAGCCAGTTTTGAACCGTTGGCCATGGCCTATTCGGAAGATCAGGGTTCAGCCGCCGTGGGAGGGGATTTGGGATGGTTTGAGGAGGGGATGATGGTTACCCCTTTCAATGACGCGTGCTTCTCCGGAAAGAAAGGGGATGTGGTTGTAGCGGAATCCAATTATGGATTTCATATTATTGAGATACTGGACCAGTCAAGAAATGTAAGGAAATATAAGATAGGTGAGATAGATCGACAGATTGAGCCAAGTTCGGCAACTATACAGGATGTCTATTCACAGGCAAGTTCTTTTATCGGCAATTACAATACATATGACAGGTTTAACGAAGGTATCGCCGAGTTGGGTATGAGCAAAAAGATCGCCAACTCTGTTTCTCCGGATCAGGCCTCTTTGCCGGGATTGGACGATTCCAGAAATCTTGTTATGTCGCTTTTCAATTCCAAGGAAGAGGGTTCCGCGGTTTTGGATAACAGCGAACAGGCGGTATTGGAGGTAGGTGACAAATATGTTGTAGGTTTCTGCACGAGAATACAGAAGGAGGGTTATGCTCCGATTGAGGATGTAAGACCGGACATAATATTCGCGCTGACTATCGAGAAAAAGGCGGAAAGGCTTATAGAAGACTTCAACAGCATTAACGCCGGATCCATGACAATCGACAATCTGGCCACCAATATGGGACTGACAGTCCAGGATGCGGCGCAGATCAATTTCTCTTCATACTATGTTTCCGGAATCGCCGGAAACGAGCCGGCTCTGATAGCGGCGGCGACTGTTGCCCCTGAAGGCGTGACAACCGGTCCGATCAAGGGAAACAATGGAGTCTTCATGCTAGCGGTGTATAATTCTGTAGATTCTTCTTCGGAGCAGGATCCTGATATGTTGAGAATGAACCTATCGTATACTTACGGGATGAGGGGTTCTTACGGTGCCTATGAGGCTCTACAGTCGGCGGCCAACATTGTTGATCAAAGATATAAGTTCTATTAATAGTATCCATAAGATGTAAAAAATGGGCGACCGCGATGGTCGCCCATTTTTTTGAACTCTCTGTCCGGAACGGATAAAAAAATAGGCCGCTATCATTAAACGGCCTATTCTTTTTATTTATGCAGTAGCGACCGCTACTTAACTTTTTCTACAATAGCTTTGAAAGCTTCGGGATGGTTCATGGAGAGATCGGCCAAGGTTTTCCTGTTAAGGGTGATCCCTTTTTCCCGGAGTTTTCCCATGAAAACGGAATAGCTCATATCGTACTGACGAACACCGGCGTTGATTCTTTGTATCCACAAGGACCTGAATTGTCCTTTTTTCTTTCTTCTATCACGGTAAGCATAACCCAAACCCTTATCAAGCGTGTTCTTGGCTACCGTTATCACATTTTTTCTGGAAAGGAAATTTCCTTTTGTCTGTTTGAGGATCTTTTTTCTTCTTGCCCTCGATGCTACCGCATTTACTGATCTTGGCATAATTTTTTAATTTTTGAAGGTCAGCGGTCGTTTGTCTGTCGACACTTAGGTGCTGAACGATCGGTTAATAATAAATTTAAGATAATTGGAACATCTATTTGCCGGCCAACAACAACTTGACGTTTTTCTCGTCAGCTTTGCTCACCTCACCAAAATAACCAAGGTTTCTTTTCCTCTTGGTAGATTTTTTTGTCAGGATATGGCTCTTAAACGCATGTTTCCTCTTGATCTTCCCTGTTCCGGTGAGAGAAAATCTCTTTTTCGCTCCCGGATTTGTCTTCATCTTTGGCATTTTATTTATAAGTAAATCAATAAAAAACTATTTCTTCTTTTTAGGAGATATTGTTATTGTCATCCTTTTTCCCTCAAGTTTCGGGAGTTGGTCAACTTTTCCGTATTCTTCGAGATCATTCGCGAATCTCAGCAGCAGAAGTTCGCCCTGCTCCTTAAAAAGTATCGAACGACCCTTAAAATAGACGTAAGACCTAACCTTTGCCCCCTCCTCAAGGAACTTGATCGCATGTTTGAGCTTAAAATTATAATCGTGATCATCCGTATTGGGCCCGAACCTGATCTCCTTAACCACAACTTTTGTGGATTTGGCTTTGATCTCTTTCTGTTTCTTCTTTTGTTGGTAAAGAAACTTTTGATAATCAACAATCCTGCAAACAGGTGGATCCGCGGTTGGAGCTATCTCCACCAAATCAAGTTCCATCTTATCCGCCATTTTGAGGGCATCCTGAATACTCAAAACCTCTGTTTCTATTCCTTCACCGACAACTCTGACCGTTTTCGCGGTAATTTTGTTGTTAATTTTGTGAAGCGGCTGGTTTGCCCTGCCGAAACTTCGTCTGGTTGGTCCTCCGCTTATAGCCTTATCCTCCTAAATTTGGTTAATAATTAAAATTATAGCTTCAATATGCGATTTCTTTTTTCATCTCGGAACGGATGAAATCGATGAATTCTTCGACTTTCATCGTCCCTTTATCTCCTTCTCCCTGCTTTCTAACGGATACTGTACCGCTTTCAGCCTCTTTCTCGCCAACGATAAGCAGATACGGAATTCTTTTTAACTCATTATCCCTTATCTTCTTACCTATCTTCTCACTTCTCTCGTCAATTAAGGTGCAAATATCGGAATTATTTAGAATTTGCAAAACATTATTTGAATAATCGTGGAATTTTTCGCTTATGGGCAATATAACGGCCTTCTCCGGTGAAAGCCAAAGGGGGAATTTCCCTGCGTTGTTTTCGATCATTACGGCGACAAACCTTTCGAGTGAGCCAAAAATTGCCCTATGGATCATTATAGGTCTGTGTTTCTGGTTGTCGCTTCCATTATATGTGAGATCAAATCTCTCGGGAAGGTTGTAATCCACCTGTATAGTGCCCAGTTGCCATTTCCTTCCGATGGCGTCGCGCACCATAAAGTCGAGTTTCGGCCCATAAAAGGCGGCCTCTCCCAGTTCTACCGTTGTCTGCAGTCCTTTTTTGTTCGCAGCCTCAACAATAGCCTTCTCCGCTTTTTCCCAGTTCTCCTCCGATCCTATATATTTTTCTTTGTTTTCGGGATCCCTCAGCGAGATTTGAGCGGAGAACTCCTTGAAATCCAGTGACCTGAAGATCAACAACACATCATCAACAATGCTCATAAACTCTTCCTGCAACTGATCGGGGCGGCAATAGATATGCGCATCGTCCTGGGTGAAGCTCCTTACCCTTGTCAGACCGTGGAGCTCACCGCTCTGTTCATATCTGTAAACTGTGCCGAATTCGGCCATCTTTATCGGAAGATCCTTGTATGAATGGGGGGTGGCATTGTAAATCTCGCAGTGGTGGGGACAGTTCATAGGTTTCAACATGAACTGTTCCCCCTCCTGTGGGGTAGAGATAGGTTGGAACGAGTCCTTACCATATTTCTCGAAATGTCCCGATGTCTTGTAGAGGCTGACATTCCCGATATGGGGTGTCGTAACTATTTTATATCCTTTTTTCTTGAGTATTGAGGTAAGAAAATCGATCAGTGTCTGCCTGATCGCGGCGCCTTTTGGCAGCCACAGTGGCAGCCCCATTCCCACGTTCGGGGAAAAGGTGAATAGTTCAAGCTCTTTGCCTATCCTGCGGTGATCCCTTCTCTTGGCCTCCTCCAGGAATAGAAGATATTCATCGAGTAGTTTCTGTTTCGGGAAGCTGATGCCATATATCCTGGTGAGCATTTTTCTCTTCTCGTCGCCTCTCCAGTAAGCGCCGGCCACACTGGTAAGTTTAATGGCCTTTATCGGCTCGGTAGAGAGGAGGTGGGGACCGCGGCAAAGGTCGGTAAATTCTCCCTGTGTATAGAGGGATATCGTTCCATCCTCCAGTTCGCCTATCAACTCGGTTTTATACTCATCGCCCTTTTTGGAGAAAAGCTCCATAGCCTCTTTCTTGCTGATTTGCTTTCTGCTGTATGTAAGATTTTGGGAGGCCATCTCCTTCATCTTGTTTTCAATAGCCGGTAAATCGGAATCGGTTATTATCCTGTCTTCGCCCGGATCAACATCGTAATAAAAGCCGTTTTCAATGGCCGGGCCGATACCAAACTTGATTCCCGGATAAAGAGCCTCAAGAGCTCCGGCCATAAGGTGGGCCGAAGAGTGCCAGAAGGCATGTTTTCCCATATCGTCCTCCCATTTGTGGAGCACTATCGAGCCATCGGCAGTAATCTCCCTGTTTAGGTCGTAAGGTTCACCGTTAACTGTCGCCGCCAGCACCTCTTTGGCCAGGCGGGGGCTTATCTGTTCCGCTATCTCTACAGCGGTTATCCCTTTTTTGTATTTTTTTGAATTCCCATCGGGGAACGTTATCTCGATCATCCCTAGAAACTATTAATGAAACGTCCGCAAAGGTAACTATTATTTGGACACATTGTCAACCTTATTCTAAGGTTATATAACCGCATATTCAACTTGCCAATGCGGTTTTATTCAAATAGGCGGGAAGCGGCTCTTTTTGGGAAAGGAAGCTAGGTTTTTTTCCGGGCAACTCCTATGGCAGGAAGGATATTTGGCCCGATTCTTTTGATGCTCCCGTTGGCGATCTGCCTTCGGGCGATTATTATACCATGTTTACCAAGTCTTTTGATTTTACCGATCGTCCTAGTCATGCGGAAACTGACAAATCATACAACACGGATAACATTACGTTCCGTATCAATTTCAGGATTAGGTGATAGTTGGCAATATATATATACCAATTGAGTTTACACTAGTTCATATATAAAAACTATTCAAAGTTTATAATATCTTTGTTCATTATATTTAGTGTTTCTCCTTCTGGAATTACTTCGTATCTAACAGAAGCACATTTAGTTTCTGAAGGATTTATATCCCAATAGACTATTATGTTGTCAATTAAATCATATGGTAGGTTGTTGAAGTATCCATAGTAGCTTATGATTTCACAGTAATTAAACCTATTAACCACATCTGCTTTACCGCTTTTAAATAAAACCTTCCATGCAAACATGAACGGTTTATGTGGAGGTTTTCCTATCTCCCAGGAAGTTCCCGATTTCAAAGAGATTTTTATCCTTTGGTCTGTATAGGTAGTGCCGTTATAACAATCAATACCGGAATAAAACTCTCTGTTTTCCAAGATGTCTTTGGTAATTACATGGTCAACAATAGTTCTATCAATAAAATTATCGAAATTTTGAATACTCTCCGAAGATGGATTAATATTTGTTATAATATTGTCACTACTCTGAGCAAAAGTTGTAGATATAGATACAAACAGTGTAATAAATAGAGATTTAATTAATTTCATATCATTTATAAAACAGAGTAAATAAAAACCTAAAGTTGATTAATGAGTTCCAAGTTACAGTATAATTTTTAGATACTGGAATAATCCTATTGAAAATGGACATCTCATTCACACTTATAAAAGTACCTGAAACTTTTAAATAACCATCAGAATTAAAATTAAGTGTTGAATTGTAGGGGCCATTTATTTGGTATTCAATATTTGTTCCGGTTTCTTGAAAA